>JBLMZU010000144.1:0-30777 GCA_050258995.1 Bacteroidota bacterium | reverse complement strand
GAGTTATCCCGACACCCTGCTCGACCAGAGCTGCCGGTCGGCCGTCGAGGAACAGATCCATTATGCGGAAGAGAGAAACATTCCGTGGGGAATCTCCGAGTCGGCGTACTACAATTTCGATGCAGCCCAGATCTATCAATACCAGGCGTTCGGCATCCCCAAGCTGGGCTATAAGCGCGGCCTGTCGGACAATCTGGTCGTGACACCCTATGCATCGCTCCTGGCGCTGCCTCTGGCACCCCGGGAAGTCCTCCAAAATCTTGGCTGGTTTGAAAAGAACAAAATGTGGGGTTTGTACGGCCTGTATGAATCGGTGGACTTCACACCGGAACGACTGAAGATCGGCGAGGATCATGCGATCATCCAATCCTACATGGCCCATCACCAGGGGATGATCCTGCTGTCCCTCTATAACCAGTTGTACCATCACCGCATGGTCCAGCGGCTGCATGCCGACCCGCGCATCCGCAGTATCGAGCTGCTGCTGCAGGAACAGACACCCGTCAACGCGCCCACGGAACGCCCACGTCCCCAATCGCTGGATATGACTCACCGGCAGATCGCGCAAGTCTCCCTGGACCCGTGGCGTGTCTCGCCGGAAGCGCCTTATCCGCAGGTGCATACTATCTCCAACGGGAACTATACGTTACTCTTCACAGCCTGCGGCTCCGGTTTCAGCCGCTGGAAGGATATCGATCTCACCCGCTGGCGGCCCGATCCCACCCTGGACGATTGGGGCAGCTGGATCTACGTCGAGGACCGGATGGATGGCCGATTATGGTCTGTGACGCTTCAACCCACCCTGGTCCCGCCGGAGCGCAGCGAAGTGCTCTTTATGCCGCACCGGATTGAGATCGAGCGCAAGGATGGCGATATCATCCTGCGAACCTCCATCAGCGTTGCACCGGAGGAAGATGTGGAGATCCGCCGCATCACGGTCACCAACCATGGGGACCGGCCGCGCCTGCTGGCTTTTACCAGTTATGCCGAGATCATCCTGGCCCAGCAGTCCGTCGATCAGCGGCATCCAGCCTTCAACAAAATGTTCATCGAGAGCGAGTTTCTGCCCGACGAAAAATGCCTGCTCTTCCATCGCCGCCCGCGTACGCCGGACGAGGAGCCTGTCTACCTGGTCCACTTCTTTACGAGCAACCATGAGAACGTGGAACTCTCAGGATATGAGACCGACCGCCGGCTGTTCCTGGGACGCGGCCGGACGGACAGACGTCCCTCGGTGTTTACGGTGAGGAACGAAGCCTCCATGCTTTCCGGGACCGTTGGTGCAACGCTGGATCCCATCTGCACGCTACAGGCCGAAATGTCCCTGGCTCCCTTTGAGACCACCCAGTTGGCCTTTGTGACGATCGCAGCCTCCTCCCGCCGCGAGGCGCTGCAGATCGCCTATCGCTACCGGCGCTGGTCGCAGATCGGCCGGTCCCTGGCCGACATGCGGACCGAATCCGAGAAGGAGCTCGCACAGCTCAACATTACATCCAGGGAGATCGAGCGCTTTCAAAAACTCCTTTCGCCGCTCCTCTTTCCATCTCCGGCCCTGCGTGCCGGGCCGGGTCTTCTGGCATCCAACACATTGGGGCAACCCGGGCTATGGTCGTTTTCCATTTCGGGAGATTACCCGATTCTGCTGGTCCGGATGACCCAGGAGGAGGATCTTCAGCTCCTTCAGGAGGTGCTGCAAGCCTACACATATTGGCGTCGGCGCGGGCTGACGATCGATGTTGTGATCCTCAATCGGATCGAAAGCGGATACGACCAGGGCCTGCACGGCAGGATCTTCCGGGCCGTCAACCGCAGCGGCAACGGCGACCAGGTCAATAAGCGTGGAGGTATCTTCATCCTGCATGAGGATCAGATGAATGAGGCAGAGCGGATCCTTTTACAAACGTCCGCCCGCGTCATTCTGGATGGAGGTTCAGGTCCCCTGGACGGACAGCTTGCGCGGCTGGATGCGGAGCCCGTCCGCCTGCCGCGCTTTGTCCCCATCGAAGCGCCGAGGGAGGAGCCAATTGCCCCGGTACCCCGTCCCGATGGACTGCAGTATGACAACGGAGCCGGAGGCTTCACTTCGGACGGACGCGAGTACGTAATCCACCTGGCTCCAAACCAGTGGACGCCTTCGCCCTGGGTCAATGTGATCGGCACCCCAGGCTTCGGCTGTATTGTTTCCGAAAGCGGCCTGGGATATAGCTGGGCCGGCAACAGCGGTGAGAACAGGCTCACACCGTGGCGGAACGACCCTGTCAGCGATACACCATCGGAAGCCATCTACCTGCGCGATGAAGATACCGGCGAGATCTGGTCGCCCACGCCACTTCCTGTCCGTGCCGACGCGCCCTACCTGGTTCGGCATGGGGCCGGCTATTCGATCTTCGAGCATGCCAGTCATGGCCTGCACCAAAGCGTGCGCGTCTTTGTCACGGCAGAGGAGCCGGTCAAGATCGTTCAAGTGAAGCTGGAAAATAAAGGGGATCGTGTCCGCCGGATCAATACAGCCTATTATGCAGAGTGGGTGCTGGGGACAACCCGCGAAGATACAATGCCCTATATCATCCCTGAATTTCTTTCCAGCCATTTTGCATTACTCGCCCGTAATCCCTATAATCAGGATTTTCCCAACGCGGTTGCCTTTCTGGCCAGCACGCGTGAGCCCACCGGCATGACCGCCGACCGGCTCGAATTTCTTGGACGGCATGGGAGCTATGCCCGCCCGGCAGCCCTCGAGCGAGTGGGCATGACTCCACGGATCGAGGCCGGCACGGATCCTGTGGCAGCGATGAATATCCTGCTCTGGCTTCGCCCGGGCGAGACCAAGGAAGTGACCTTCCTGCTCGGGCAGGGCACCGACCGTACCGACGTCGAGCGTTTGATCAGCCACTATCAAACCATCGAAAATATCCACAACGCCTGGGAACAGATGTGCAAATTCTGGGAGGATCTGCTGGAACAGGTCCAGGTGGAGACGCCGGACAGGGCCATGGACCTCCTGCTCAATCGCTGGCTGTTATATCAATCGCTCTCGGCACGCTTCTGGGGCAGGACGGGTTTTTACCAGTCCAGCGGCGCGTTCGGTTTTCGCGATCAGCTCCAGGATGCGCTTGCCTATGTGCACACCCGTCCTGGTATCCTGAGGGAGCATCTGATCGATACGGCGCGCTACCAGTTCGAGGAGGGGGATGTGCTGCACTGGTGGCATCCGCCCTCAGGACGCGGCATCCGCACTCGTTGCTCCGACGACCTCCTCTGGCTGCCCTATGCGACAGCTCATTATGTGGAGACAACCGGCGATCTTTCCATCCTGGATGTAAGTGTCCCTTTTTTGAAGGCCGAACCTCTAAAGCCCGAGGAACACGAACGGTATGGGCTGTTTCCCATCGGTCAGACGGCCAGCCTCTATGAGCATTGCTGTCGCGCCATTGCCAAAGGAACCACTGCCGGTATCCATGGAATTCCCCTGATGGGGGCCCACGACTGGAACGATGGCTTGAGCAATGTGGGTGTGCAGGGCCGTGGAGAGAGCATCTGGCTGGGCTGGTTCCTTGCAGCCACGATGAACGACTTTTCCAGAATCTGTGAGAGAAGAAACGATCACGAGCGCGCCGGGCAATACCGGCAACAGGCACAGAAAATAATCAACGCCGTCGAAAGCAACGGCTGGGACGGCGACTGGTACCGCCGTGCCTATTACGATGACGGCTTCCCGTTGGGATCAAAACTGAACGATGATTGCAAGATCGACTCTCTCGGTCAATCCTGGTCGATCATCTCAAAAGGCGGCAATCCGGCTCGCGCCGCGCGCGCCATGGAAGCCGTCCAGGCGCAGCTCGTCGATCGGGAGAACGAATTGATCCGGTTATTAACGCCGCCCTTTGACAAGACTCCCCGCAACCCCGGCTATATCAAAGGCTATCCGCCCGGCATCCGCGAAAACGGCGGACAATATACCCACGCAGCCCTGTGGGCGATCTGGGCCTTTGCCGACCCGGGACAGGGCGATCTGGCCCATGAACTCTTCAAGCTTATCAACCCGATCCATCATGCCGATGCGCCTGGAAAATTGGACCGTTATCGAGTCGAGCCGTATGTCGTCTCTGCAGATGTGTACAGCACCCCGCCCCACAACGGTCGCGGCGGCTGGACCTGGTATACAGGCTCCGCCAGCTGGATGTACCGCCTGGGTGTGGAACGATTGCTGGGTATACAGCGGGTTGGCGATCATCTAGAGCTTCGCCCATGCATCCCCGAAGCGTGGAACGGCTATCAGATCAATTACCGTTTCGGGAAAAGTATGTATCACATCCGCATCGAGAATCACAATGGGAGTAGCTCGGAAGTCGGACAGATGCACATGGATGGAAAGGAATTACCGGATCTTAAAATCCCGTTACAAGATGATGAAAAGATACATGAAATCGTGGCAATGATGAAGTAAAGAAACCACCCGGATAGTCGTGACAAGGCTGCATATAAAAAGTAAAACCCCGATCGTGGGGTTTTGCTTTCTTTCGCTAGATCCGACGCTGCTGGTTGGCGGAACGATCGCCTACACAGTTTATGATTACACGCAAACACTCGCGTAATTGGGGATTATTTACCCTCAGCTTGTTTGAGCTCTTCGACTTCCTTGGCTGTCAGGTAACGCCATTGCCGCACCTTGAGGTTCCCCAGGCGCAAAGATCCGATGCGAAGCCGCACAATTCGAACGACAGGCAGTCCCAGCTGCTTACATATTTCTCGAATTTGGCGCTTTCTGCCTTCGCCCATCACCACGCGCAGCCAGGCCCCTTTTCCCTGGGCGCTTTCGAAATGGACATCGGCCGGCGCGGTTTTAAAGCCATCCTCCAGAACCACACCTCTTTTCCAGGCTTCGATTTGATCACGGTCAGGGCGCTTCGCCACCAATACTTTGTACTCCTTGGTGTGGCCAAACCGTGGATGCGTCAGGCGGTTCGTGAGCTCGCCATCGTTGGTCATTAACACCAGGCCTTCGCTTTCAAAGTCGAGCCTGCCGACCGGATAAATATGACCCGGCACATCCACGAGCTCCCGCACGGTATGCCGGTCATCCCCGCGCTCTTGTTCGACGGTTGAGAGCACATTTCGCGGCTTGTGAAGGGCGATATAAATCAGCTGCTCTGCAGCGGCAATGGGTTTGCCATCGACGGTGATCTTATCCACGCCGGGATCGGCTTTTTGTCCGAGTTCCGCGATCTTTCCGTTGACGCGCACGCGTCCGGCGGTAATGAAGTCCTCACAGGCACGGCGGGATCCGTAGCCCGCCTGGGCCAAAATTTTCTGTAAACGCTCAAGCATGGCAAAGATTATAACCGCTTGCGAAACTTTAGCCTAAAAAGTTTTACGAATCTGCTTTTTAGGATGGTGGAGAAATGTCTCGTTGGGTATGCCGATCACCGATCCCTGTGTTGTTATAATGCGTCCTGTGACAAAGACCCGTACAAATCATGAGTGGCGACAGGATCTGCTTTCGAGCGGTCCCCTGCAGGAAGCTGCAATTACAGACCTCCGGGACCTGCTGTTGCGGGCCGCGCTCTATTTTTTTAGCCGTAATCCCGGAGACGTACAAGGCTTGAACAGGGAGGAGACCGTGCAACGGGCAGAAGACTGTGCCCAGGATGCCTTGATGGCCGTGATGGAACATCTTTCCGATTTCCGCGGGGACAGTAAATTCACCACCTGGGCTTATAAATTTGCCATCAACAAAGCGCTGGTGGCGGCCCGCCGTGAGCGCTGGAAGGGAGTCTCGCTGGACGATCTCACTTTATCGGATGAGAGCAGCTCTTATGAATGGCTCCAGGAGATGTCTGAGGATACCACTCCAGAGAAATCCGCCATGCAGTCCGAAATCCAGAGTGTTATTCGGGAGATCATCCAGCGTGATCTGACAGACAAACAACGTCAGGTCCTTGTATGGATGGTGTTCCACGAAGTTCCTCTGGATGAAGTTGTCCGCCACCTGGGAACCAATCGGAACGCCGTTTATAAGATGCTCCATGATGCCCGGCGCAAGCTGAAGATCGGCCTGGAGCAACACGGCTTTGATATAGGCGAGACGTTCACTTTGTTCGGTTCTTCCAGGTAAGAATTCGACCGGTACAGCAACCCATACTTAAGGAGAACGTGTGACCAAGAATCGATTTGAACGCTGGCTGGAGAATATTCAAAATACCCAGGCTGAGGAAATCTCCTGCTCCGAATGTTTTGACCAGGTATCGCGATTTGTCGAACTGGAGCTTACAGGAAAGGATGCCGCCGCCAAACTGCCAAAGCTGCGACAGCACCTGAACCAATGTCCGGCCTGCCGGGCGGAATATGAGACGTTGCGCGATCTCCAGGATCTGGAAAACAACGGGGAATTACCATCCCTGGATGATTTACAGGATCTGATCCCCTAGCTATTACATGCCCCACCATTCGGCGCTTCCATTTTTGGAAGCGCCTTTTTGTTTGGTAAGAAAAGCCGCTCGCTTGTAACTTACAAGCAGAATTCCCTTCATACGATACTTGAATCAAGGAGAGAAATATGGTTCCCGACAGACATAAGATCACGCTTTTTTCCTGGTTTCGTTGCTATTGAAAATATCCTTGTCCGGCAATTTTCCAGCAAGTTTAGGTAATTCTCATCCTGCACGACCATTTCATAACATACATCTTGCGAAAAGCGTACATTTAATTAGCAGGCAAATTCACAGGCAGCAAGAAACACAACTATCCGGCACTGACTGATCTTGAAATTTACCCAAAAGGAATATAAAACAATCGATGAAACACTATAAATATTTGATCGTTGGCGGTGGGCTGGCGGGAGATGCAGCCGTCCGCGGCATTCGGAAATTGGATTCAGATGGATCCATTGCCGTCTTCAGCATGGAGCTTGATTCACCATATGTCCGTCCCAACCTTTCCAAGGGACTTTGGAAGGGCACACCCCTGGAAAAAATCTGGCGCAACACCGCGAGCCTGGGTGCCGAGCTGCTTTTGGGCCGCAAGGTAACCCAGCTCGATGTGCAGAAGAAATGCATCCGCGATGAGACAGGAGAGGAATATTCCTTCGATCGATTACTTCTCGCCACGGGCGGATCGCCGGTCCATTTGCCGTTTGGCGGCGAGAATATCATCTATTACCGGGACCTTCAGGATTATCAACGCCTGCGCGCCCTCAGTGAACGCGGGGAACACTTCCTGGTGATCGGCGGTGGCTTCATCGGCTCGGAGATCGCTGCCGCGCTCGCGATGAACGGAAAGAAGGTCGTGATGGTCTTCCCGGAAGAGGCGATTGGGACAAATGTGTATCCACTTGACCTGGCACATTTTCTAAATGACTATTATCGTGATAAAGGTGTTGATGTGATCGTCAACGATACGGTGGCGGACGTGGAAAAAACAGCCGATCGCTTCAAGGTCCGGACCTCGAACGGATTCAACTTCGAAGTGGATGGAGTCGTGGCAGGGATCGGGATCCGTCCAAATCTGGAGCTCGCCCGACTGGCCGGTTTGCAGTTGGGGAACGGGATCATCGTGGACGAGCATTTACGCACATCCGTCCCGGATATCTTCGCCGCCGGCGACGCGGCAAACTTTCAGCATGTGCTGCTGGACAAGCGCGTCCGGGTTGAGCATGAGGACAATGCCATCCACATGGGCAAGCTGGCGGGCCGCAATATGGCAGGTGCCGAAGAAGCCTACACCCACGCGCCGATGTTCTATTCCGATCTGTTCGATCTCGGTTATGAAGCGGTAGGCGACTTAAGCAGTAAGCTGCAAACCGTGTCAGACTGGCAGGAAACCTTCAAAAAAGGCGTAATCTACTATCTCGAGAGTGACCGCGTACGCGGCGTTCTGCTCTGGAATGTCTGGGACCAGGTGGAAAATGCACGTGCACTCATGAACGAGAAAGGTCCGTTTACAGCGGATACTCTAAAGAACCGTTTACGGCGCTGAGGCGATTGCAATGAACATACATGATGACCCGGATGATCTGGAATATCTTGGCGCAATGGAACTACACAGGCGGAATATTTCGCAAAGCGACTTCCACAGGTTCGAAGGATATGTTGCCGAAATGTTTACCGCACTTGGGATGGACCTGAACACTTCCGGGACGGCTGATACACCCCGCCGGTTCATCCAGGCCCTCTTTGAGGCCACCGAAGGCTATGATGGCGATCCAAAGCTTCTACGCGTCTTCGAGACTGAATGCCACGGTGACCCGGATTGCCGGATCAGCCAGGTGATTGAAGGGCCGATCCCTTTTTACTCGCTTTGTGAGCATCATGCCTTGCCATTTTATGGACAGGCTTATGTAGGCTACATTGCCCACGAAAACATCATCGGTATCTCGAAGTTAACGCGGCTGGTCCGCCTGTTTTCTAAACGCTTTTCCGTTCAGGAGCGGATCGGGCAGCAGATTGCAGATACCCTGGAGACGATGCTGCACCCTCACGGTGTGGCCATATTTTTGGAAGCTCATCATCTATGCATGGAGATGCGCGGAGTGCGGGAAAAAGCACCGATCACCCGCACCACCGTCTGGCGCGGCCATTATGCGGAAAATTCGTCCCTGCGGTCCGAGTTCTTCACCGCCTGTGGCTTGCAGCGCAATGAGAGCCGATGAAACATGAAAGGATTATCCCTATGATACAAAATCCCCTGTTGGAGCTTGAAGCACTGGGACAAAGCATCTGGATCGATTTCCTTCGCCGAGAGACCACCCGTTCCGGAGAGTTGAAGCGGTTGATCGAGGAGGATGGTGTGAGCGGGGTGACTTCGAATCCCTCCATTTTCGAAAAAGCCATCGCCGAAAGCCATGATTACGATGAGTCGATCCGGGTACTTAATTCTGAAGGAAAGACGGCGGCTGATATCTTCCAGTCCCTTGCCGTGGAAGATATCCAGCAGGTTGCTGACCTGTTGCGGCCAACCTATGATCACACCGATGGACAGGATGGTTTTGTGAGCCTGGAGGTCTCCCCCACGCTGGCACATGACACACAGGGAACGATTCGGGAGGCCAGGCGTCTCTGGTCACAAGTGAACCGGCCGAACTGCATGATCAAAGTTCCCGCCACACGGGAAGGTCTGCCGGCCATCAAGCAGCTTATCTCTGAGGGCCTCAATATCAATATTACGCTGCTATTCGGCCTGCCCCGCTATCGGGAAGTAGCCAATGCTTATATCGCCGGGCTGGAGGCCCTTGCCGGGCAGGGAAAAGGTGTCCGGCGCATCTCTTCCGTAGCCAGTTTTTTCCTCAGCCGGATCGACACGTTTCTCTATCCTCTTATTGAAAAAAGGATCGGGACGGTGGGCTCACAAGCAGAGATCGCCGCACGGTTGCAGGGCCAGGTCGCAATTGCCAGTGCAAAGGTGGCCTACCAGATCTATAAGGAGATGTTCGGCAGCCAGCGTTTTCAAAGGCTGGTAGATCAAGGGGCCCGCTCACAAAGATTACTGTGGGCAAGCACCAGCACCAAGAATCCCGCGTATATCGACACCAAATATATCGATCCGCTGATCGGCCCGAATACGATCAACACCATGCCGATCGAAACCTTAAACGCCTATCGGGATCACGGCCAGCCAAAACAAACCCTTGAGGAGAACGTTGCCGAGGCGCATCAGGTATTCCTCGATCTTCCTGCGCTTGGTATCGATCTGGACAAGGCCACGCAGCAGCTGGAAGACCAGGGCGTACAAAAATTCTCTGATTCTCTGAATAAATTGATGGCTTCCCTCCAGGAGAAACAAGCGGCTTTGCTGGGCTCTCAGCTGGAGAAATGAACAACGATCTTTTGCCACCCACCGGAGAGGTTTTCCCTTATTGAGGGAATACATCTTTTGTCCTATATTGAATTGGTTATGAGCAAAAAAGGTGATCATTGCAGGTAGGTCATCACGAAATCGAAGTGGGAAATTTAAGTTTCGATCAAACACAGCATCCAATTCACAATGCCGGAGAAAAGAATCCTGGCTTCGTCCAACGGATCCCCGGCTCATTATCCATGATCACTTTGAAGGTGATTAGGCACAAGGAGAGAAAGTGGATATTGTTGCCTTTTAAGGTTGCAGTTTGGTCTGACAAGCATCTATCATTTCTTATTCATTCCCCTGACCCTGGGTCTCAGCGAGTTCGTCGCTTACATGCAGACACATTATTACCAGCCCCGGGATGATACCTTCTACAGGATGACAAAATTCTGGGGCAAGTTGCCGTTGATCAATATTGCGATCGGTGTTGTGATGGGGATTGTCAATGAATTCCAGTTCGGGATGAACTGGTCGAAATATTCCTGCTTCGTAGGAGATATCTTTGGCGCACCGCTGGCGGTCATGTCCCTGCTTTCTCTGATTATTCTTCCCTTGGTAATCGCTTACGAGGGCTGGTCGTATTACGTTTTTCCAAATAGGGTAAAAACGGATAAGGAGCATCTCGTCTAATAATACTGCAATGAGAAAAAATATGGAACTCAAGCTCGTGCTCAGAAATCATTTTCCTCCTTGCAAATATGTTGAATTCATATATAATCCTGCACCATAGTTTGTGAAAAAAAGTTCAATTGGAAAAAATTTTGTGAGTGTTGGCCAACGGCCACTTCCTGGAAAGCAATCGGTTCAGGAACTCCATACCCACCTTTTGAATTCTATCAATCGTCCATTCCCCGGACCTGTGTGAAGATACCACTCCTGGGATCACTTAATGGTTTGTCCGCATGAGATGGAACGGACGAACACTATACACCTATATACACCCAACTTTTCGGGCCGTGTAGAATATTTATTAGGTTTCAGTATACCGGAGAAGAAGCCTTGCCTTCGCCTCCCTTTCTCTCATCACGCCGTCACCTGAGAGCAACCCAGTTTTGGATCCGAACCTGGAATTGCTACTTGGTCGGAAACATTTTCAAAGGAGTCAGAAGAGATGAAACGTATCGTAGTATTTGTTGTGCTGCTCGCCACGCTCCTCCTGGCGGCATGTGGTCCGGCTGCTGCTGCAGCGCCGGAGGCCTGCAAAGCCGAGTTCGGCTGCGCTGTGATTAACAAGGGCCAGACCATCAAAATTGGTTTCGCAGGCCCAATGACCGGTGATTATTCCCAGTTCGGCATCGACATGTCAAATGCCATGAAGATCGCCGTAGCGGATCTGGGCAATGTCCAGGGCTGGAAAGCCGAAATGGCGATTGAAGACGACGGGGGCGGCGCCGAGGGTGGCGCAGCCGTGGCCAACAAGCTGGTATCAGATTCGACATTTGTAGCCATGGCCGGACATGCCTTCTCTGGAGCTACTGCGGCTGCCATGCCGATTTACGAAAAGGCTGGCGTTCCAATGATGTCCCCCTCTGCTACCAACCCCGATCTGACAGCCAAAGGCTCGAAGGTTTTCAACCGGAATGCTTTCACAGATACCGAGCAGGGTATTGGCGCTGCAAAATACCTGTATGAAAAACTTGGAATTAAGAAGCTAGCCCTTATGCACGATGGAACCGATTACGGCCAGGGCCTAGCCAATGTGGTCAAGGAAAACTTTGTCAAACTTGGTGGAGAAGCAGTCGCTTTTGAAGCGATCACGCCTGGCGAATCAGATTACAGTGCGCCGCTGGCAGCCGTGGCCGCAACTCAACCTGAAGCCTTGTATTTCGGCGGCTACAATGCGGAAGCATCCGTCCTCGTAAACCAAATGGAACAAGCGGGGCTCTCCGGCGTGGTCTTCTTCAGTGGCGACGGCATCTATGGCAAGGATTTCCTGAGCAAGGTCGGTGACAAAGGTGAAGGCGTCTACGCCGCGACGCTCGTCCCCCCCGGAACCGATCCCATCCTTAAGTTCAATGCTGCCTACCAGGAAGCCTACGGAACCGAAGCCGGCGTTCTCTCCCCCTACACATGGAACTCTTATGATGCAGTCAGCGCCTTGCTTTCTGCGATCAAGAGCGTGGCCATCATCCAGGGCGACACACTCTATATCCCGCGCACTGAGCTCGTCAAGGCTGTCCGTGGATTGAAGGATTTTCAGGGTATCTCGGGCATGATTTCCTGCAAGGACAACGGCGAGTGCAATGCATCTGGTCCGGTATTCTATATCGTCAAGGGCGGCCAATGGGTTCCTGCTGAGTAATTCAATCAAAAGATCATCTGCCTGTAATAGAACAGGCATTTCCAGGGATTGCCATGGCCGCGGCCATGGCAATCCCAACCAAAGAGGCGTCAAAATCTCATGGATAAACCAACCTCAACTTCAATCAAAGGCAGGCTGCGCGTCGAACGCTATATCCGCACGATTGTCGGAGTGACCATCAGTTTATTTCTTTTATGGCGGATTTATAACGTCATCGTCATCCAACATAATTTTGGCGCCGATACGTGGATAAGATTCGGTCTGTCGGGATTAACCCTGGGGGGAATGTATGCACTGATCGCCATTGGCTACACCCTTGTTTACGGTATCATGTTCATGATCAACTTCGCCCATGGTGAGGTAATGATGGTGGGGGCATTTACCGGGTATTTTACGTTCGAAATCCTGCGGCTGGTTGCCGCTCCGGCGCCTGGCAAACCAGACCTGAATTTGTTGAACGCCCATCCTTTCCTAGCAATCCTGCTGGCGTTTGTCTTGGGGATATCCGTCTCGGCCATGGCAGGCTTTTACCTGGAAAAAATCGCCTATCGTCCCTTGCGAAACGCACCTCGATTGATCCTGCTGATCACCGCGATCGGCGCCTCCATCGCGCTGCAAAACCTGGCCATGCTGCTGTTTGGCCCGCAACGAAAAAACGTGATCAACCCCGATATTTTGGATCGAAGCGCAGGTTGGATTCTACACATCAGCGGGCAGGAGGTCTTGATCTCTTATACTGGGATATTTTCCCTGGTATTGTCCTCCCTGCTGATGGTTGGGTTGTACGTCCTGGTACAGCGCACCAAGCTCGGACGCGCCATGCGCGCGGTCGCCCAGGACAAAAACACAGCGTTCCTGATGGGGGTGGATGTGGATGACGTGATCAGCAAGACCTTCATAATCAGCGGTGGGCTGGCCGGCGCGGCAGGTGTGATGTGGGCGATCCATATGGGATTGGTCAACCATTACACCGGCTTCCTGCCTGGCATTAAAGCGTTCACCGCCGCCGTCCTGGGAGGCATTGGCAGTATCCCGGGGGCTATGCTTGGTGGCATGTTATTTGGCACAATCGAATCCATCGGTCCGGCCGCTCTGGGAGTCGACTTTCAACTCAAGGATGTGATCGCGTTCTCCATCCTGGTGCTGGTCCTGATCGTCCGACCGTCGGGTATTTTTGGCGCAAAGCTTTCAGAGGAAAAATTATGAGATCACCGGCCTTGCAAAAAGGGATTCGCACGGGTGCAATCTTCGGCATTGTCATTGTCGTGATGTTCCTGATCGGCTTTACGGTAACGGGCGCCGGTCTCCTTGGAAAACTGTTCGGTGCTACTTCCTATAGCACGCCATCCCTGGTGTTCTTCTTCCTCTTCATGGGTTTGATCGGGATCTGGGCAGGAATGGCTGCCGCACCCGGGCCTTTGATCGATGCAGAGGATACGTTCCAGCGCGCAGCTGTGGCGGGTACAGCGGCGGGTTCTGTCAGCGGACTATTTGCAGCAGCGGCCGGCTTTTTTTTCGGAAGCCTGATCGCGAACAAGATCGATCCGCGCACCTATCTCCCTTCGGTCTCCCCGGAATCAATCCGGATGTTTCTCTTTAACCAGTCGCCACTGACGGGGAGCCTGATGCTGTTGGCCTTGCTGACCATCTCCGGCCTAGCGGGAGCAGCCCTTGCCTTCTTCCTGCGGACCAACGAGCGGTTAAAGTCCCAGGCACATAAGGCATCGAATTCGGTTGGGTATACACTCCAATCCGAACGGGTCACCAACATCACTCAAAACAGGTATACCCGGATGGCCATCCTAATGCTGCTTGCGATCGTCCTGATCGTTCTGCCGCGCACCTGGGGCAGCTATTGGAACTATGTTTTTGGCACAGTAGGCATTTACATCATCCTCGGCCTGGGGTTGAACATTATTACGGGCTGGTCGGGGCAGCTCGTGCTCGGCTATGTAGCTTTCTTTGCGATTGGCGCGTATACCTTCGCACTTCTGACAGCGCCCGAGCCCCATCACCTCACCTGGAATTTTTGGATCGCCCTCGGGCTGGCTGTTTTGGCAGCCGCCATTGTGGGACTTTTGCTGGGTCTCCCGATCTTGAATTTGCGCGGCGACTATCTGGCGATTGTTACGCTGGGCTTTGCGGAGATCATCCGCATCCTGCTGAAAAGCGACCTGATGACCAATTACACGGCCGGGCCGCGCGGCATACGCGATATTGCCGGTCCCAGCCTTTTTGGGAAATCGTTCGCCTCGGATGTGGACTTCATGTACCTGATCATCATCGGGGTCTTGGTAGTGACATTCCTTGCCAGGCGCCTTAAGAATTCGCGCACAGGCAAGGCCTGGTTTGCGATCAACCTAGATGAGACGGTCGCCCGCGCCACCGGCGTCAATGCATTTTCCTCCAAGCTTCTGGCGTTGGCGCTAAGCGCCGGAATTGCCGGGCTTGCGGGTGCAGTGTTCGCCTCGCGCAACCAGTTTACAGGACCAGACGACCATGCCATGATGGTCTCGATCAATGTTCTCTGTCTTCTGATCGTTGGTGGCATTGGCAGCATTCCCGGTATCTTTCTGGGTGCATTTATCCTGAAGGGTCTGCCGGAGATCCTGCGCGAGACCGAAAACTTCCGCCTTCTGATTTTCGGGATCCTTCTGATCGTGATGATGAGACTCAGGCCGGAAGGCTTCCTACCAGCTAGGCGACCGCAGCTCGAAAAAGTCTCCCTGCCAGACTCGGCGGAGAAGGATGGGGCATCATGACCGCATGCATCGAGACCCGGCAGGTATCAAAAATTTTCGGCGGTTTGACGGCCGTAAAAAGCGTGGATCTGTGCGTACCGGAGAATGCAATTGCAAGCATCATCGGTCCCAACGGCGCAGGGAAGACCACACTTTTCAACTGTATTTCGGGTTATTACCTACCAGAAGAGGGACAGATCCTGTTTTACGGGATGATAATCACAGGGCAACCCACCTACAAAGTGGCAGCGCTTGGCATCGCCCGCACCTATCAGAACATCCGCCTGTTCGGAGATATGACCGCCATTGAAAATGTGATAGTGGGACAGCACCCGCGCTTCAAAGCGAACTGGCTGGATGCGATCCTTTCAACTCGGCGCGAGCGAAATGATGAGGACCAGGCCATCGAAGAAGGGCGGCGCCTATTGAAGTTTGTCGGTCTGGAAGGATTGGGCGATCAGCTTGCCCGCAACCTACCCTATGGTGCCCAAAGACGTCTTGAGATCGCACGCGCCCTAGCAAACAAGCCGCGTCTGCTGCTGTTGGACGAACCGACAGCCGGGATGAATCCCCAGGAAACAGACAGGATGACGCAGTTTATCCGCACGCTGCGCGATGAGCTGGGAATCACAATCCTGCTGATTGAGCATGACATGAACGTGGTCATGGGGATCTCCGACCAGATTACTGTCTTGGATTATGGCGTCAAGATCGCCGAGGGAAAGCCGAGGGAAATCCAATCAAATCAGCGGGTCATCGAGGCCTATCTTGGTCCGGATGTAACCAGCCTGACAAAAAAATACCAATCACGAAAGCAGCAGCGCTATGATGCTCAACGTTGAAAATCTCCAGGTTTATTACGGTGCGATCCACGCCCTCAAGGGCGTCAATTTTCATCTCGAAAAAGGGGAGATCGTCGCATTGATCGGCGCGAATGGGGCCGGGAAATCCACAGTCCTGAATACCATTTCGGGACTTCTCCGTCCGCGAGAGGGCTACGTGATATTTGAAGGCGAGCAGATCCATCAGATCCCGCCCCAGGTGATCGTGGTCAAAGGCGTCATTCAAGTTCCGGAGGGACGCAAGGTATTTCCCAAAATGACCGTGAC
Source organism: Bacteroidota bacterium (assembly GCA_050258995.1). GTDB lineage: Bacteria > Chloroflexota > Anaerolineae > Anaerolineales > Villigracilaceae > Defluviilinea. The sequence continues at coordinate 14,788 of JBLMZU010000144.1, read as the reverse complement.
GGAAAACCTGGAGATGGGTGCCTATATCCAGTCAGATCGGCAGGTGATTCAACGCGACATGGAGGCTGTATTCGAGCGTCTGCCGCGTCTACAGGATCGTCGCAAACAGCTGGGTGGAACACTCTCCGGCGGCGAACAGCAAATGCTGGCCATCGGACGTGCCTTGATGGCCCACCCCAATCTACTCCTGCTGGACGAGCCTTCGATGGGTCTTTCCCCCATCCTGGTCGAACAGATCTTCGATATCATCCAGGATATCAACGAACAGGGCACGAGCATCCTTCTGGTGGAGCAGAATGCGCAGATGGCCCTGGCAGTCGCCGACCGGGCATATGTAATGGAAACCGGGCGAATCACCATGCAGGGCACGGGAGACGGGCTTCTCCAGGATCCAAATATCACCAAAGCCTATCTCGGCGGGCACGAAGGAAATGCATCTCTTTAATGGCTAAACGTGAATAAAAAACCCTTTATAGGGCTGAGGAACATCTTCCACATCTTCAACCGATTTGAAGTCACTCCTCAGGCGCTGGATGGCCTTGGGATCATCCGTTTCAACATAAAATCCGCTCCCTTTCCAGGCGCGGATGAACATCCAGTAGGATTTCGCACCGGGATCGAAAGCCTGGAAGTCACCTTCGACCGTGTGGCGGATGCCTGAGGCGATATGAAGTAAATCGTGTCCCTCGATTGGCTTGTTATGATCCGTAAAAGCAAATAATTCTTCTGCTTTGGCACCGTAACATTCCACATCGCTACCGAACCAGGTCGAATTGAGAGCCCGCTCATCAAGCGCGACGATCAGGTCATATAAGTCAAATCCCTGATCCGGTTCCTCAGCGGATGGCGGATTAGTTTTTTGGCCGGTCTTTGGAGCGGCTTTTGAATCGCCTGCATTCTCCTGGTCACCTGCATTCCAACTGCGCAGCTTTTGCTCGATCTGCTGCCGGGCATCCGGATCGTGGGAGAGCCTCAGGAATTGCCTGTAATCGGCGACCGCTTCGGGCTGGCGTCCGGCTTCCTCATGGGAAATCCCCCTCCAGTAATAGGCTGCATCATCGTTCGAGGAAAGCTTGATAACCATCGAAAAATCCTGAATGGCGTTCTCGAAATCCCCCAGCTGGAAATAAGTCGTGCCGCGGTTGAAATAGCCGTTGGCATTCCCGGGCGCAAGCCGTATGCCATCGGTCAGGCTGGCGATGGATTGCCGGAAGTTCCCCGTTTTTCCGTAGGTAACACCCCGCTCGATGAATTCATTCGATAGCTGCGGATCGATGGAGACGGCTTGTTTGTAATCCTCCAACGCACGGTCACGATTCCCAATCTGTTCAAAAGCTACCCCGCGAAGATGAAGCGCACTTGCATCCTCAGGATGAATCGCAAGGGATGAACTGTAATCCGCGATTGCCTGCTCATAGTTCCACAGCCGGGAATATTCCGCTGCACGCTCCTTGAAGAGTGAGGCCTGTCTCGGGCTTGCTTCGAGCGAGCGGTTCAAATCCAGGATTCGATGGGCCGGCCTGGCGATGCGGTACAACTCCGCAGGTGTCCCGGAAAAATCCGTCAGGCGGTCCTGAGGGAGCGGATCTTGATGGGCATCGATCAGCTCCGGCTTCAGACCGATGGCGATCGTGTATCCTGCAATTGCCCCCGGAATATTTCCCTGGCGATAAAGGATGTTGGCCTGGAAATAATAAGCCTCGGCATACCTGGAATCCACCTTTAGAGCAGCCTCATAACAGGCAAGTGCGCGCTCATCTTCACCCAATCGATGAAAGGCAATCCCCAGGCTGGTCTGTGCGGCCACATCGTTGGGATCTTTTTCAAGCACCTTGGACAGCTCATCGATCGCTTCCCGGTATTTTCCACTTAATCCGAGCTCGACTCCCTTTATGAAATGTGAACCGGGTTGCTGAACGACCGGCATATCCTCCTGCGTACGATTCCCTACAAAATGCAAACCTTTTTGCTCTACAGACCGGAAATTTTTGTAGACACGTTTGTCCGAAGCAGGGGCATCCGTCTTTTTGGAAGACGAAGGTTCCTGTGGAGGCGGAAGCTTCTTCTCCTCCGAAGGTGAAACGGGCTTTTTCGCCGGCTGATTTTTCCTTTCAACCGTATGTCCAAATGAGTCAACATCGTTCCTTTTTGCTGGCGGGATATTGTTATTAAGTGGCTTTACGAGGTGAGTCGAATGTGTTTGCTTTAACGGGGATGGCTGTGGTTCATCATCAGCCTGAACCTCAAAAGCATCTGTATCCACATCCTTTCCAGATGGCACATCTTCATGGACAAGTACCGGCAGGGGAGTTTTGGGAAAAGACGTTAACCAGACCTCCCGAATAGACTGGAGCATTTTTTCCTTTAAACCCGGATTCTTGGAGTCATATTTTTGCCAGAATGGATAATTCAAGTACACAGCCTTATGGTTACGCTTTATTTCCAGATAAAAATCCATGCGGCTGTAAATATATGAATTGGCAAGCATCGTGAATTGTGCGATGGCATCCTTCCCGTGCAGGCCAAACTGTTCCGGGATGAATCCCTGAAACCCTTCAGCGAAATATGCCTCCACCACCTTGATATGGCCGGTAATATGACGGTTAAATTCCTCCATTTCCTCTGCGGGAATCCATAATTCCTGGTATTGCAATCCGCCAACTGCATGCTCCTCAAAATGATTGATATAGTCATCCTCCACCTTGAACTCGGTAACATACCCCGCAAACTGTTCCCTTTTGACATTCCAATCCGAGGCGATCTGGCGGGCATATTCAAGCTGAAGAACGGGATAAAAAATCGGCTGCTGCGGCAGGCGGGCTGGAAATGTCTTCATGCCACTATCGTAGATCAACTCCAGCTCCTGCAAACCAATCGAACGATAAAGAATCATATTGTTATACCTGCAGCCCGCTCGTACCCTGCATGGAAATACCATTGACGAAAAAAGGATGGACCATATTTTCCAGTTGAGTGAATTCCTATAGGGGTAGATTATATCTGAACCGCCTCCCGATCATGCATGGGAAGGTTGGAGAAATGGAACCTGCTCCCACCCCCCAAGAGGGCCTGATTGGAAGGAATCGGCGTGTATACTTGCCCTTATGGATATCCTCTCCGGTTCTGTGGAGCGCATTACTTTTTATAATCCTGAAAATGGATATACCGTCCTGCGATTGCGGCCGGAGCACCAGAGGGGCATGCATGCTGTGCCGAAGACAAGTCTCAGCTTCGACGGCCTGGCTACCGTGGTAGGCAATCTACCCGAAGTCTCGCCGGGGGAGTTTCTCCAGCTGCAAGGCCACTGGGATCGCCATCCAAAACATGGCTCCCAGTTCAAGGCAGAGGTCTGTGAGCAAACCCTGCCGGCAACGATCGCAGGCATCCAGGGTTATCTCGGCTCGGGCATGATCAAGGGGATTGGCCCAAAGCTGGCCGAGAGGATCGTCGGGAAGTTCAAGGAAGACACGTTTCAAGTGATCGAGCAATCTCCGGAACGTCTTTTTGAAATCCCGGGCATCGGCATGGATCGAGCCGGCAGGATCACAAAAGCCTGGCAGGAGCAGAAGCAGGTCAAGGAGATCATGGTCTTCCTGCATGGGCACGGGGTCAGCACCAACCTGGCAGTCAAAATCTACAAGACCTATGGTGACAAATCCCTCGAGACCGTGCAGCAGAATCCGTATCAGCTCGAACGTGATATCTACGGCGTCGGTTTCAAGACAGCGGACCGCATTGCACGTGCCCTTGGCTTGCCCGTGGACCATCCTTCGCGGATCGAGGCCGGGATCGTGTTTGCCTTGAATGAAACGGTCAATGAAGGGCATGTCTATGTCCCACAGGAGATGCTGGCACAGCGAGCCGTCGAGCTGCTGGAGGTACCAGCGGACCTGATCGCGCCCGCCCTGGATCGACTGGCAAAGGAGGACCGCATCCGCCCGGAGATGGTCCCACTAAACAAAAAGGAAACAAAGGCAGATCAGGTCAAGGTTGGGGAGGCAGCCGGTCTGTATCAATCGCCGGTGATCTATTTGACGCCGCTCTACTTTGGAGAAAGAGGCGTGGCGGAGAGATTGAAGGGTCTGGCGGATAGCAGCTCGCCGATCAGAGTGATGAATCACACTCTTTTCAGTGATGAGCATCTGTCTGAAGAACAACGATCGGCCCTCGACATGGCCCTGACTCATCCGGTCAGCATTCTGACGGGGGGCCCGGGAACAGGAAAGACCACCTGCCTCAAGGCCCTGATCACCACCCTCGAGGATCAGGGCATAACCTATGCCCTGGCCTCGCCCACCGGACGCGCCGCCAAGCGTCTCTCAGAGGCGACCGGTCGCCCCGCCCGGACCATTCACCGCCTGTTGGAATATTCCCCCGTGGAAGGCTTTAAGCACAACGATGAAAATCAACTCGCCCTGGATTTCCTGGTGGTGGATGAAGCCTCCATGCTGGATCTGCTCCTGGCAAACAACCTTCTCAAAGCCGTGCGTCCCGGTACACGCGTTTTGCTTGTCGGTGACGTGGACCAGCTGCCCTCCGTCGGGGCCGGAGATGTATTGAGAGATCTGATCGACAGCAGGATCGTCCCGGTCACGCGTCTCAACACCATTTTCCGCCAGGCTGCCCATTCCAAAATCATCACCAACGCGCACCTGATTAACCAGGGAAAATCCCCCGAGTTCTCGCAGGGCGACGGAGACTTCTTCCTCTTCGCCGCCGAAGATGCCGCCGCCGCCGCAGATTGGATCCTCCAGATCGTCACCGAACGCATCCCGCAGAAATTCGGCTTCGATGCGATCCACGAGATCCAGGTCCTTGCACCCATTTATCGCGGCCCGGCCGGAGTGACCTCCTTAAACGACCGTCTCCAGGAAAAACTCAATCCGCCGGAAAACAACAAGCCGGAACGGCGCCTCTTCGGTACCGTCTTCCGCCTGGGTGACAAAGTCATGCAAACCCAGAACAACTATGACAAGGATGTTTACAATGGGGATATCGGCTTCATTGACGCCATGGATACGATCGAGCAAACCCTGAAGGTAAATTTCGATGGCAGGACGGTCACGTTCGATTGGAGTGAATCCGATCAACTTTCACTTGCCTATGTAGTGTCTGTCCATAAAGCCCAGGGTTCGGAATTCCCGGTCGTGGTCATGCCGGTTGTGACCCAGCATTACACCATGCTGCAGCGCAACCTCCTTTATACAGCCATTACCCGCGCCCGCAAGCTCTGCGTGCTGGCAGGCAGCCGGCGCGCCATCAGCATGGCTGTGCGAAACAATAAGGTAACACAGCGCTTTACTGCCCTAGAATGGCGCCTCACGCGGCAATAACGGTCGATCAAAACAAATTCCAGGCCTGACGAGCCTGGAATTTGTTTTGATCAGTTTTTCTTCAGGCCGATGGTTATCTCTTTGCCTTCGATCCTGTGTTTCTCCACAAAAGACTCTGCGGGCGGCTCTCCAGCAATTAGTTCCGTCGTCAGGGTTTCCGATTGGATGTAAGCGCGCCAATCGGTAAAGATCCCCGCCATGTCATCCGGAGCTGCATACCAGGTCGTGATACGGTCTTCGATGTTGAAATCCGCATTTTTACGCTGCGTTTGAATACGGCGGACAATTTCACGAGCCAGGCCTTCCGCGATCAGCTCAGGGGTCAGGCTGGTATCGATCGCGACCGTGACGAGCTTGTCGGCAGCCACAGCCAGTCCCTTGGCGGATTCTGTACTGACAAGGATCTCGTCGCCGGTCAGCATTACAGCCTCTCCATTCAGTTCGAACGTAACCGCCTCCCCGGCCGCGACCCTGGCGGCCACATGGGAGGGATCCAGACTGCGGAGCATGTCGCTCACCTGGCGAAACCCGGCGCCAAATCTTGGACCGAGCAATTTGTTATTGGGCAGCACCTTGTAACGGACAACCGTATCAAGATTGGTGATCGCTTCCATGGATTTGACATTCAGCTCGTCTGCCACGATCTCGACCAGTTCGGCAGGCAGCTCGGCACTGCCTTCCCGCACGTGGACCAAAACCTTCGCCAACGGCTGGCGGACCTTCAGGTTTGCATTGTTCCGGGCGCTCAATCCCAGGCTGGCGACACGCCGGGCCACATCCATCTGGTACACCAATTGATCGTTGATGAAAGTTCGATCGGCCTGGGGCCATTCGGTATGGTGGACGCTCTCATAAGCAGCCGGGATGACAGTGCGGACGAGATTCTGATACATGACCTCTGTGAGAAAGGGAATAAGAGGCGCAAGCGCCCGCGTCATCTTGACCAGCACATGCCACAGGGTGGTATAGGCGGTGTTCTTATCACTATCCCGCTCTGATTTCCAGAAGCGGCGGCGGGAACGGCGGACATACCAGTTACTGAGATCGTCCAGCAGGCTTTCGAAGGCCAGTGTTGCGCTGTAGGCATCCGAATCTTCCAGGTTTTGCGTGACCTGGCCGATGACCTGGTTGAGACGGGACAGGATCCACTGATCGAGAGGCTTATCGCTGGCAGGGGTTCGCCCCTCGGGAGTCCCAGGAACAAAGCCCGCCGTTGGAGGAGTCCAGTTATCCAGGCTGGCATAGGTCGCGAAAAAAGAGTAAACGTTCCAAAGTGGGATAATGAAGCGGCGGCGGGTCTCCTCCGCCCGGTGATAACCGAACAACAGATCGTTTTCGGGCTTTTGCGCGCAGTACAACCAGCGCATCGTGTCGACGCCCATCTTGTCGGCCGCATCGTTGAACTCGATGGAATTGCCCGAGCTCTTGTGCATCTGGCGGCCATCCTCGGCAAGCAGCGAGGCATATCCAAAGTTTTCCAGGAAGGGTGGCTTGTTTTCCAGTACCGTGGACATGGCCAGCAGGGAATAGAACCAGTTGCGGAACTGGCCCGGGAAGGATTCGCTGATCCAGTGGGCCGGGAACCATTTGCGCCAGTAGTCGCGATCCTGGCGGTAGCTCAGTGTGCTGAAAGAGACGATCCCGGCATCCAGCCAGGGATTGCCCACCTCCGGGACACGGCTCATCGTGCCACCGCATTCGTCGCACTTGATCCTGATCCTGTCGATGAACGGCCGGTGAGGCGTATGGCCGGCAAATTCGTCCCAGCCCTCGATGGCCCGTTCCTTGAGTTCCCGCTCATCTCCGACGACATGGAAGTGGCCGCATTCCTTGCATGCCCAGATGGGCAGGGCCAGTCCCCAGTAGCGCTTTTTGGAGATCATCCAGTCATGCATGTTGCGCAGCCAGTCGAGCTCACGCGCCTGGCCGAATTCCGGGATCCAGCGGATCTGGTCGACCACGTCCATGATCTGGTACCGTAGCGAGGCGGCTTTCTCATCGGCAGTCACCTCTTCACGAGGCTTGTCGTACAGCGGCCCCATGCTGATGAACCACTCGTCCACCAGGCGGAAGACCAGCTCGGTCTTGCACCGCCAGCAGGTGGGATAGCGGTGAGTATAGGAAGCTACCTGATAGAGAATTCCTTTTTTCTCCAGGTCTTCGAAGATGGGGCTGGCAACCCCGGCTACTTGCATCCCGGTCAGCCAGCCAAATCCATCGATGAAATGGCCCTCGTCATCCAGAGGTGCGATCAACGGAAAGTTGTGCTCCCGACCGAGGTGGAAGTCCTCCGCGCCGCATCCCGGGGCGATATGGACGATGCCTGTCCCTTCCGCCTCGCCGACTTCATCCCACAGGATCACCTGGTGAACCTGGACAGCCGTAGTATCGATACCTTCGACCAGCTTTTTCAGATAGGTCACACCACCCGGCGTGTTTGCCGCGGGCATATCGTCGAAGGGACCGTCATAGCTCCAGCCTTCCATCTCTGTCCCTTTGAGCTCGCCCAGGATTTGATACTCCCCCTTGAGCATGTGGAGTGTCCCCCTGGACAAATAAAGGATGTGCTCGCCATTGCGAACCTTTACATAATCGAGGTCCGGGCCGACGGCTGCGGCAACATTGCTGCTGAGAGTCCAGGGCGTTGTGGTCCAGACCAGGAGGGATTCGCCTTCCCGGCCGCGCAGGGGGAAACGAAGTGTCACCGCGCGATGGGTCAGCTCCATGTAGCCGTCCGTGACGATCTCGTGCTGGCTCAGGCCGGTGGCGCAGCGCGGGCACCAGGGCATCACATCCGCGCCTCGATAGAGCCAGCCCTTTTCCCAGCTCTTCTTGATCATCCCCCAGATCATGTAGTTGTTTTCGTTGGAAAACGTAAAATAGCTGCCGCCCAGCTGTGGCAGACCAAGCTGCCCGACAACCTGCTCAACGGTATCCGTGACCGTCCCGCCGTTCGGACCGGTGAAGGTGATCACCTGCATGGGATCTTCGAGCAGCTTTTCCGCCAGCCACTTCAACTTTTCGGGATCGTTCCACTCCATCCAATACCCCAGGCGGATGGATTGGTCGGTCTGGACGCCGGCATATTTCAACACACGGGCTTTGCACAATTTGACAAATTCGTCCAGACCGAATGTTTCGATGTCCTTTTTGGAGGCAAAGCCTTTCTCCTTTTCGACCTCCACTTCCACCCACAGGCCCTGGCAGTCGAACCCGTTCTGGTAGCGCAGCTCGCGCCCTTTCATCGTCCAGAAGCGGTTATAGAGATCCTTGTAGGTACGTCCCCAGCCGTGATGGACGCCCATCGGATTGTTGGCCGTGATCGGGCCGTCAATAAAGGACCAGGGCTGCTGCCCTTTATGAATCTCGCGGTTCTTCCCGAAGGAATCGTTTTCCTTCCAAAAATCCAGGACTTCATGCTCCTGAGCGATGAAATCCACTTTATTGGGGACTTGTTTGAATGCCATGTATGACTCCGTCACATCGGTTTGATTGAGCCTTGCTAATAAAAAATCCTTCATCCCAACCCTGGGACGAAGGATGAAACTGAACCTCCGCGGTACCACCCGGATTCCACGCGCCTGCCGTTGATCGAGCGCGCGACACTCGTAAAACCAGTTCACCACACCCGGTAAACTGTATTCTCGATAACGGAGAATAAACCCGGCTCTCTTACTCGGCGGCCTGCCTTTCAGTTCGCGCTCAGGAAGGATTTTCTGCCTATGGAGATCGCCCGGCTCTCACCGTTCCGGGTTCGCTGAGGTCCTGCCAGAGGCATACTCGTTTCCATCAATGCTTTGCAGATATGAATTTTCGGGATTATCCCATCAATCATTGCCAAAGTCAAATCATTTGGAACTTTAGTGAAATGCACCTGAGTGACGATGGCGACGGAAGCACCCTTGTCGATTGGACGGCCGATGTGAATGTATCCGGTCAGCTTGCAAGCCTGGCCGCCTCGAATTACTTTCAAGCGGTGAATGTACTGTCTTTATGGCGGTACCCACCATCCACAGGCGGCTGCTCGACGTGCCGAATGCCGGTCAATTTAATCTTTCCCTAGTGCACCTGATCACATCCGGCTCAGACTGGCTGGAGGCTAAAGTTTTTACAGGGTTTCAAAAAACGTTTGGATTCACCCTGCTGGAACGTTATGGCATGACCGAAACAAGCATGAACTGCTCCAATCCGTTGAACGGGGAGCGGCGCATGGGATCGTTTGGGAGGCCTCTGCCCGGCGTGGATGTCCGCATTGTTCACCCGGAAACAGGAGCAATTCTTCCGACCGGGGAAATCGGAGAGGCGCAGTTGCGGGGTCCCAATATCTTCAAATGATACTGGTAGCAGCCCGAGAAAACATCCGACTCCTTTTCAGGCGACGGCTGGTTCAAAAGCGGCGACCTGGGATACCTGCAGCCAGACGGTTACCTGACCTAATGCGGCCGCTTCAAGGACCTGATCATCAGTGGCGGACTGAAGATCTATCCACCCAAGGTGGAACGCGTGCTGAGGGAGCATCCTGCCGTCCAGGCCTGTGCGGTGATCGGATGCACGGACCCGGAATGGGGCGAAAGAGTCACAGCCGTGGTGGTGCTTCATGAAACGGTCTCCGTTCCGGGTGGAGATTTGATCCGCTTTTGTCGTCAAAGGCTGGCTCCCTATAAGTCTCCCAGGTCCATTATTTTCAGAGACGACCTGCCGCGCAACGCCATGGGAAAGGTGCAGAAAGCAGAGCTCAGAAAAGCTGTCTGCGGGTGGATTCCTGGATCAGGATGGGCCGGTTAAATTTCTTCGTCCTTTCCGGCCCTCCATGCCACGACTACAGTTGTAACAAAGAGCAGGGCAGACATCGGCGTTTGTCCCACCGGGATGGTGAAGTTGCTGAGGACAAAGCCAATGAGTGCGATCGCATATACCCACCCGGCCCAGCGCGGAAACCTTCCAGAAGAGCTGATGGCGCTTCCGGTAAATGCGCCACCGGTCATGAACAACAGCAGCCCGATGATGACCGTAGCGAAGAGAGGCGCTGCATAGACCAGGTTGTAATAATCGAGCGCGTCCTTCTTGCCCATGAGAAAGGCGTTCCCGATCGCGGTCTGCGCAAAGGCAGCCGCGCCAAAGACAGACGCAGTCAGGGTATTCCCAAGTACGGTGGTCACCATACCGGTAATTGCCCTGCCCACGGCCCTGGTATCCTGAAGGTAAAGCATTAATCCTATGACACCGATGGACCCAATCGCGGCGCCGGCAATGCTGTTCACCAGATGCGACAGCAAAAACCCGGTCGTCGTCACATAGGCCGCGAAAGCAGGCATGTCCGCCTGTGCGTCCGGCTGATGCGTCAAGGTCCCCAGGAAAAGCATGGCAGCCCAGACGGGCAGAGCCCAGACGGCAAAGCGCGCAAACGAACGGACTCTATCCGCGGCGGTTATTCTTTTTTCATTCGATGCGGTACCGGTAAGAGTAGACATGATCTTTTTTCCTTCCAAAATTTATAAAGTGTATGGGTTCCAGGGAGATACCTGGGGCCGCGTCGATAACGAAGATCGCCGGAGAAATGTTCCCATCCATGCCTGGAAAACCGGCGTAAGAATTCGGACAAAAGTGGTTTAAGTGATAAACTGTCTTTCGTTAAAAAGCTGGAGGCGATCCATATCCTGCAGGTAATGAAGTTGAGACCAGTGACACCCACCTATCTTTCTTCCATACACCATGATGGTTCCGGGCGATACGTCATTCATCGTGGAGGGCCGGATCTGCACATCGGCGATGAAGTCAGCCTTCGTCTGCGGACCGCGCCGGACGCGCCCGTCGAGCGCCTGCTGCTGCGTACCTGCCCAGACGGCGAGCAGTTCCTTGTGGAGATGCATCCTGCCTCGGTGCAGCCCAATCCTGCCTGCCGCTGGTGGGAAGGGACCCTGCGCCTGCACATGCCGGTGACCGCCTATCGTTTTCTCTTGTTTACCCAGGATGGGGTCTGGTGGTATAACGGCGAAGGCCTGCAGCGAAATGTGCCGACCGACGCCAATGATTTCCGGCTCCTGGCGGACTACGAAGCGCCGGCCTGGGTCAGGGACAGTATCTTCTACCAGATCTTTCCGGACCGTTTCGCGGATGGTGATCCACAGAGCAATGTACGGGATGGGGAGTTTGAATACGGCGGCATCCGGTCCAAATCCAAACAATGGCATGAGCCGCAGGGCAAGTGGCCACAGGCCATGGTCGAGTTCTATGGCGGCGACCTGCCCGGTGTCGAAGGACAGCTCAATTACCTGGCGGATCTGGGCGTCAATGCCATTTACCTCAACCCGGTGTTCCCGGCGTACAGCAACCATCGTTACGATGTCATCGATTACGAGAATGTGGACCCCCACCTGGGAGGCAACCAGGCCCTGGTATCCCTGCGTCGTGCAATGGCCGCCCGGGAAATGCACTTCATCCTGGATATCGTTCCCAATCACTGCGGTGTGAAGCACCCCTGGTTCCAGGCCGCGCAGGCGGATGTGAATGCACCTTCCGTCGGGTATTTTACCTTCAACCGGCACCCCGATGATTATGAGACCTGGCTGGGCGTACGCAGCCTGCCAAAACTGAATTACCGCAGTCCCTCCCTGCGCGAGCAAATTTATGCCGGACCAAATTCCATCTTTCGGCGCTGGCTTAAGCCACCCTACTCGATCGACGGCTGGCGGGTGGACGTCGCCAATATGCTTGCCCGGCATGGGAAGGACCAGCTGGAAGCCGAAGTATGGACGGGCATCCGACAGGCTGTAAAGTCTGAAAATCCACAGGCCTACCTGCTGGGCGAAAACTTCTTCGACGGCAGCCTGCAGTTGCAGGGAGACCGTCTGGATGCAATCATGAACTACGCCGGGTTCACCAATCCACTCTTGTACTGGCTGGACCATTTCCAGATCGGTCAGCATGGAGAGCCGCGGAGCGTTCAATCGACAGTTCCCTGGCCGACCGATGCCCTGGCTGCGACCTGGCAGGCAAGACGGGCCGCGATCCCGTGGATGATTGCCCGGCAGCAGTTCAACCTGCTCGGCTCACACGATACGGCCCGCATCCTGCATATCGTCCACGGCGATGCTGCGCGCAACCGTCTTGCTGCTGCCTTTTTATTGACGTACGTCGGCGTACCCTGCATCTACTATGGAGATGAGATCGGCATGACCGCATCCGATTCGCTGTCGGCTCGCGATCCGATGATCTGGGATTCGAATCGCTGGGATGTGGGCTTAAGATCCTTCTATCAGACGCTGATCCAGCTGCGCCGAACCTCACCCGCCTTGATCAACGGTGGATTTCAAATTCTTTACAGCGAAGAAAATGCGATTGCCTTCATGCGGGACACGGAGGTCGAGCAGATCCTGGTGATCGGAAATCGCGGACCCGGGGAACGTCCCACCCGGGCATTATCCGTCCGGGAGGCGGGCATCCCTGATGGGACCGGCTTCCGCGAGATCTTCACCGGACAAACGCTTACGGTTCAAGCGGGACATCTGTCTTTGCCGGTTCTGGCGCCAGGGGTCCAGATCTGGCAATCGGTGCGTTCCTAAAACGTGGAGATGGGATCAGGACCGTTCAGCGCAGATCTTGATAACCAAGATCGATCATCCACTGGCACAGGATGGGACCACCATAACGATCCGGGGTTGGGGTGCCGTTCTCCGGGACGGGCAAGCCGCTGTAACCGCGGAAATAACCGGCCGATCCGGTAAGCTGCTCCTGGGCGGCCGGCGAAAGCTCACGGTCGCCGATCGCGATCGCATGGATATGGATGGGGGAGTTCGGGTACAGCTCTCCATACTCGCGCAGCCAGGCCGCAAAGCCCGCAGTGCGCAATGCATGCAGCAGAGGATCGATATCATCCCACAGAACCGTATAATTTTCCCGGCGCATGACCGAGAGATCCACGGCACCGCCCCCTTGATGTGTGCCGAACGAGGCTGAGACCGCATCCGTGTAGCTGCCCTGGGTAATGGCCGAGCCAGTCAGCTCCAATTCGCCCCCGTACAATTCCTGCGCGTGCGCCAGCATGGACAGGGTCCGCTGGTTCAGGGTGGAACCATTAATATCGACCCGCGTATAATCCTCGGGCGGTTTTTGACAGCCGGCCGGCTCCGGCGTGGAACTGGGCGGCGCCGTTTCGGTGGGAGAGGGGATCGGCGTCTCAGTAGAGGTGGGTGGAGGCAGCGTCTGCGTGGCAGCTGGCGGGGGTGGAAAGGTCGATGTCGGCACCGCCGAGGCAATCGGAGCAAGGCAGCCTGCCAGCAAAAGGGATACCAACACCCCTGCGGAGAGGGCCCTGGCCCTGCTCATCGGCGAATTACTGCCCCGGTCTTTTCAGGACCAAAGGAAGGCCACCGCGCGCTTGCCCAGGATGGCATCATCAAAGACCAGATGGGCCGGCCGGTCCGACATGCCGAGACAGACGTGCAGCGGTAACAGGTGCTCTTCACGGGGATGACAATAGCGCGCAAAGGGTGCCTTTTCCCATTCGATCAGGTAGCGCTCGCGCTCCGCCTCGCTCAGTGGGCTGGTGCACACTTGGATCAGCCAGTCCTGGAATGCGTCATTGGCGGGGTCCGGCGCAGCCATCCCCTGCCAGGAAAAAGCCCTCATGTTATGGAATGAAAAGCCCGAGCCGACCACCAGGATGTTCTCACCTGCCAGGGCGCGCAATGCCTTCCCCAGGGCAATATGGGCAGACGGATCAAGCCCACGCAGCAGCGACAACTGCATGGCGGGAATATCTGCCGTGGGATACATCATTTTCAGCGGGATAAATAAGCCGTGGTCATATCCGCGCCGGTCGTCGATGCGGGAAGGGATGCCATTTTTATCAAGAACACCGGCGATCCTTCGGGCCAGCGCAGGGTCTCCGGGCGCCGGGTATGTGATAGCATAGGCATCGTCCGGGAAACCATAATAGTCATAGAACATGGGCGGTAATTCCGATCCGAGCAGCGTTGCCGCACTCTCTTCCCAGTGAGCGCTGACCACAAGAATGGCATCGGGTTTTCTTAACCGGGTCGGAAGCTCCTTCATGAAATCGATCATCGCCTGGTGGCTGCCATCGCCGAGTATGGGCAGAGGTCCCCCGCCATGGGAAAAGTACACAATCTGGGCTTTCGTCGAAGAATAGTTTTGATTTTGCATATGACCCTTTCGCTGTGTACGTTCATTTTATCCGAAAAGGAGTCTGCCAGACAGTAACTTTATTCACTGCTCCATGGCCAGGGAATTCCCTGGCGATAAAATTCTTCGCTGCAATTCCATTCTCAATTTTCCTCAGGAAACGACATGAATACTCTGCTACAAAACGTCACTCTGATCGATGGTACAGGATCTTTACCCGTCAGGAACGCATTGATTGCAATCCAGGAGGGAAGGATCCGCTATGCAGGACCGGCCGTTGGATCGATGCGTTCCACCGCCGGTAGGATGGT
>JBLMZU010000143.1:0-5004 GCA_050258995.1 Bacteroidota bacterium | reverse complement strand
CGTTCAGAATGATCTGCGGCACGTTGGAATAGGTCTCTACATTATTATTGTTGCTGGGCTTGTCCCACACCCCTTTGACAGAGGGGAAGGGGGGACGGGGATGAGGCTCACCGCGCATGCCCATGATCGAGGCGATCAAGGCGGTCTCTTCGCCGCAGACGAATGCACCGGCGCCGACGCGCACTTCCAGGTCGAACGAGAAATCCGTCCCGAGGATGTTCTTCCCCAGGAAGCCGAATTCGCGCGCCTGTGTAATGGCAATGTTGAGAGTTTCGACTGCGATCGGATATTCCGCCCGGCAGTAGATGTAGCCGTAGCTGGCCCCAACCGCATACGCGCCGATGATCATGCCTTCAATCACCGAGTGCGGATCACCTTCCAGCACGCGCCGGTTCATGAATGCGCCCGGGTCGCCCTCGTCTGCATTGCAGATCATGTACTTCGGGCTGTCCTGGACGTCGCGGGTGATCTTCCACTTTTTGGCGGCCGGGAACCCTGCACCGCCGCGCCCGCGCAGACCTGAGGCAATAACTTCGTCGATGACACCCTCGGGCGTCATCTCGAAAAGGACTTTGCCAAGTGCCTGATAACCGTCGTTTGCGATGTAGTCTTCGATATTTTTCGGGTCGATCTGGCCGCAGTTGCGTAATACGTTGCGAACTTCCTTGGGTCGCAGCGCGCCCAGCTCTTCATCTACAATCGGCTTGACGACTTCTCGAAAGCGGTCGACAATGCGTCCTTTAAGGAAATGCTCTTCGACCAGGTAGGGAATATCATCCGGAGTGATTCCGACATAATGCACACCTTCCGGATAAACCATCATCTCTGGACCGTTGGCACAGCCTCCAATGCGGGAGGTCTCGAGCACTTGAATCTCGTCGTTCAGGCCCTGGGCAATAAATTCGTCCTGCAATGCGTCCACAACCTCATGGGCACCTTTTGCCAGGCACTCGGGGTCAACGCAGACCAGGACATGCGAACGATAAAACGCCATAAATTCTCCGAAACACGATGTCACTCTGAGGGAGCGTAAGCTGCGACCGAAGAGTCTCTTTTGCTAGAAGGGTTATTCCTAGCAATATCTATCTTTTGCCAGGAGATCCTCCCCGGCACCGAACCACCGGGGCGGTGTCGCTTCGCTCAGGATGACATGTTGCTAATTTAAATCTGGATAATGTTTTCCTTGACAGGCTGCCCATTTTGGACATGCTGCTTCATGATCTTCTCTGCGACCTGGGTGTTGACCTTGCCATACACAACCTTGGGCTGATCGCCAAAGATCACCTGGACAATGGGTTCTTGCTCACACACACCGATACAGCCGGTCTGGGTGACGGTCACGCCGCTGACATTCTCATTTTCGATATAGCTCAAAACGCTCTTCATGGTGTCGCGCGCACCGGCAGCGATCCCACAGGTTCCCATGGCCACGATGACCTGGACGTTGCCCGGGGTGGCCTTCAGTTGTTTCTTCTGCAGCGCCTCTTCACGGATACGCTTGAGTTCTTCCAGTGACTTAATGGCAGGCATAATTTCTCCTTTGAGTTTTCGCTAGCTGACCATTTGCGGCGACAAAGCTTCAATGCCCTCTTCGAGCATGCCGCGCACAAAGGTCAATACTTCAGGTTCGGTCAGTGAGATATCGCCCAGCTCACTTTTCAATTCCTCGTCGTCAAAAACAAATTCCTGGCTGGTTCCGGTCTTGTCTATGACCCGGTACACAAAGATCCAATGGATCGTGGGATGGGAGATCAGGGCCGTCAAAAATGTGGAGGACAGGTCCCCGAGTGGCATCCGATCGACGTTGCTGTAGCGGAAGACCGCCTCGACTTTGGTCCCTTGGCCGGGCTCCGATTGCAGGCGAAAGCTTCCCTGCGCTTGTTCGGCGGCCTCTTTTAAGAGGGGGATACCCAGGCCGACTTTGCGTGTCGTACGAGTGGTGTAGAAGGGATCCTGCACGTTCCTGGCCGTTTCGGCGTCCATGCCGCGCCCGTCATCGGTCACACAGACCGTGAGCAGATCGCGGTAAAGATCTTCATGGGCTTCGATGCTGATATTGTGGCTGTCCGCTGCTGCGCTGTTTTCCGCAATATCGAGCAGGTGCAGGGCGATCTCCCTCATGTCTTTCTCTTAATTCTGGACTTTCTTCAGGATCTGCGGGAACTTGTTGGGTTTAACTTTTCCCTGGACTTCCTCGTTGACTACGACCACGGGTGCCTGGCTGCAGGCTCCCACGCAGCGGCATTCCTCCAGCGTGATCATGCCATCCGGTGTGGTCTCACCCAGGTCGATGTTCAGCATTTGCTTGGCTTTTTCCACCAGCTGCGGCACGCCGGCGACATAACAGGCCGTTCCAAGGCAGAACTTGATGGTGTGCTTGCCGCGCGGCTGGGTCTTGAAAAAGGAATAGAACGTCACCACGCCGTGGACCTGGCCCAGTGGGACATTGAGCTGTCTGGCAATGTAAGCCTGCATGGCAGGGGAGACATGACCGATCTTCCCCTGGACTTCATTTAGAACCAGCATGACTGCACCGGGTCGTTCCTTGTTCTCGGCAATGGCCTGATCGATAATGGATTTCTGTTCCGTCCTGGTGAGGGGATCATTCTCCGGAACAGTTTTGAGTGAACTCGTCATAATTTGGATACCTTTGACACATCGTGCCGCATGGCTGACCTAACCAAGGTTTTGAATTTCAATTTCAGAAGCAGCTGAGATACTTAGTTATTCTGGATAGATGCGGCAATAATTGTGATGATTTTCACAAATTAGTTTAATCGCTCCCTATGAAATCGTCAATCGCCAAATGTCATAAAAATACCGGTACATTCGAGATTAAGACTTCGGTTCGATGCATACTTCCCGCCCGTAGAGATTTTGGAATGCCAGGCTGATTTCTCTGAGCGCGGGAGTGTGCAGAGTAAAAACTGTCGTACCCAGAAATTCATCGAGACGGTGAACGTCACCGCTTTGGATCAATGGGTAGTCTTGCAGTACCGGGAAGGCCCGGATGGCACGCTCCGGGCTGGTGAGGCGCGAAATTTCCAGGGCGGGCAGCTTCCACTTTTCCGAGATCAGGCCCAGGGTTGGGAGGAGACCGTAGGAGGTCCGCTCCACATGGGCGGGGATCACCATGCCTCCCAGTGCGTTGACGCGGATAAAAATTTCATCGATCGAAAAATGAGTGGATGTTAGAAGCAGGCGCGGCTCGCTGCGAATAAGCTCACCTGTCTCGTCGACGACAAACTGCTCTCCGAAGAAGCTGGGATTGTTCGACTTTTCCGGCAGCGCCTGGTCCACTTGTCTCTGCCAGGTATGGAGTGAATCTGTGCCCTCAAAAATCGTGAGCAGGTGCACGTCCTCCCGCGACTGGACTTCCATCCCCGGCAGGACGGTCAGCTTGGTGCCCTCGGCTGCCTTTTGGACTGCGCCGACATTTGCACTGGCATTGTGATCTGTGATCGCGATGAGGTCGATCTCTTGTTCGAGCGCCTGCTGCACGATGAGCGGGGGAATCATCTCCACTTCGGCGCAGGGGGAGAGCACCGTGTGGACATGCAGGTCGGCCCGAAATTGCTTCATGGTTTGGCGCTAGTTCTGAATGCTCAGCTGCCAGAGTCTGCCGTTGATCTCATAGGTCGGTTGCGGCGTGGAGAGCAGGATCACGCCCTGCTCGTTGGCTTTGGCGATCGAAGTGGCATCCGGCTGGGCATTTTCCGTGATGATGATGGCAGCTACTTCATTGAGCGCTGCGATGGCAACAATATTGAGATGGGCTTGCAGGGTGATCCAGATATTTCCCTTTTTGGCACCGGCCATGACACACGAGAGCAGGTCAGAGCTGTAACCGCCAGTGGGAGCGATGCTGGCAAAATCCCTGGATTCTGTGAGCACGGATAGATTGAGTTGATCAATGATTTGTTGAAGGTTCATCGTTTTGTTCCTCCCGGCCGGAGCCGACAGTTTGATCGGGGATAAAGATCCGCATGAGGAGCTTTGTCCCCTTGCCGACCGTTGATTCGAGTTTGATTTCATCCACACAGCGCTTCATGTTGACCAGGCCCATGCCGGCGCCAAAGCCCATTTCACGGACCTGTTCTGTTGCGGTGGAATAGCCCGCCTGAAAGACTTTTTCGGTATCGGGGATGCCCGGCCCTTCGTCTGTAGTGGACATGGTGATGCGGTGCGGCTCGACTTCCAGTTTGAGGATGCCGCCGTTGGTGGTGTGAATGATCAGATTCATCTCTGCTTCATACACGGCGATGCAGCAGCGGCGTGTGATCTGTGGGTCGGCTCCCAGGCGGATCAGGGCCCGCTTGATGTAGCTGGAAGCTTTACCGCCCTGGGTAAAGTCCCCCGCCTTGATGGTATAGCGCAGCACCAGGGTTGTCCGTTCGGAGATGATGTCTTCGAACAGGTGGCTGGCGCGATACCGGCGGACTTCCTCTTCCTTATAATCCTTCTGTACGGCCATCAGCATGCCGCGGGTAATATCGCCCTTGGTAATCATCCCCACCGGTTTTTGATTCTCGTCGAGGACAGGCAGACGTCCCAAACCTTTTTCTGTAAAGGTGCGCATGGCCTGTACAACCGACTCGTAGCTATAGACGGTGACCACATCCCGTGTCATGTACTGGCTGGTGGCTGCCTGGAGCTCATTGTTCTGCATCGCACGAACGATATCCTCCAGACTGATGATGCCGACAAGTTTATCTGCTTCCACCACCGGGAGGCCTGAGATACGGTTGATTCGTAAGATCTCGAGAACCTGTGAAAGCGGCAGCTCCGGGCTTGCAGTTTTTAGATTTGCCGTCATCACCTCGCGGATCTTCAAATCGTAGGACAATTCCTCGACGCGATTGATTTCATGAGCATCCTGGTCGGTGATGGGCCGGCCATGACGTCCATGCATTTCCTGCTCCGTGGGGTTTCTAGCTGGAGGGCACATGGGATTCGAAGCTGGGAAGCCCCGCCCTGTGGAGCCGCCCGCAGAGCTCGAACATC
>JBLMZU010000142.1:0-5106 GCA_050258995.1 Bacteroidota bacterium | reverse complement strand
TCAGTAGATCACGAAACGGCCTGGGCAGTGTTCTTGTTCGTGAAGTATTGATGACAGGGGAGTGTATGGATCGAGGTTAGGATGAAGGAAAAAGTCGCATTCTTACCTGCAGCCGGCTGCTGTGCCAAATCGCAGGTCGCAGGATCGTTCCCATGCATGCGGGTCCGGCTTTACGGCTTCCGTCACAAGGATCGACCGGGTCTCACAGCTCTTCACCTGGCAGGCAGAAGACCCACCTTCTGTGGGGAGTGATCATAGGTCGTTACCAAATGAACGGGATCAGGGCCCAGGTTTTTTTCTTGTAGTCCTGAAATTCCGGGCCGAATTGGGCGGCAAGGGCAGGCTCCTCCACCCGGGCGATGCGCCAGGCATAGTCGGCAAACCCCACGACAAACAGCACAAGAAAGCTGAGCCAGTTCCCGATGCCCAAACCGAAGCCAGTGAGGATGACCAGGATGGCGGTATAGGAAGGATTGCGCAGATGTTGATACGGTCCGCTGGTAATGAGGTGATGCTGCTCCTGGATCATGACCCTCGTGCGGAAAAATCTTCCCAGCGTCCGGATCGCCCACAAGCGGAAGAGCATGCCTGTAAAAATGAGCAGGATGCCAAGCGCAAAAAAGGCGGCGAAGAATTTCTGGATGTTGAACTGGGGAGCGTTCTCCGGCAGGTTGAACGCCAGGGTAATCCCCAGCGCAAGCACGAACGTGACGATGAAGGTACTGCCGCGATCGCGCGAGCTGTCTCGTGCCGTCCCCCGCTCGCGCAGAAAGACCCACAGCTCGAAAAAGATCCAGGACCAAAAGCTCGCCGTAAAAATGACGGCATAGACGGGTGACGGGTAGGCAATAGATGAAATCATATTTTCCTGGTCCACTCCTGGTTTGCTTTTCCGGAATTCTATCACCAGTTCGTCCCGGCTCGTCAAGGGTCAACCCCGGCGGCGACCAGCAAGCTGCGCCCGCTGATAGGGCGCTAAACAGGTTATATGGGACACCTGTTCTTCATGCTTATTGACCCTGTCCTATGAAATCGCATCTTCTTCCTGGATCAATGCCAAGTTCTCACGCTTTTCCACGATGGATCCCCAACCCGTCTCTATACAAAGGCGCGATCTTATAGGATTGGTTTTCGCCATTTCGTTCAAGCAAGCCAATCGCAATGAGCGTTTCTGCATACTCATGTGCTTGTGATGGATTTACGCCAAAAAGCTTCGATATGGACTCATCATCCTGTTCCTGCTTGCTGCCTCTAAAACCTTCGATCAATACTGCAACATCCCTGCTCGCTTCTGCCAATAAAGTATCATCCACCCTCTCTTCACTGAGACGCGTCAGTGCACGCTTTAGCGACTCCGACTCGATGATCGGCTCGTCACTGGTAAACAACCGTCCCTCCCGTTGCTCGCGGCGCCGTTGTTCGTCTCGTGCAAAACGCATCAATCCAACCAGGTTGCGAGGGGCAACCACATCGTTGCCATCCCTGATCTGGGATAATATCCAATTCCATGTGATCGGCTTTCTTTCACCTGCTTCGAGGCGTGCAGAGAATACGGTCTCAAATATTTTTTGGTCAGTTGCGCCGCTCAATCCGGTCAAGCGTAAAAAATCGTTGTTGCTTTTTATTCTCAGGCAGACCAACGCGAATAAATCTTCCTTCTCCCAGATAATTTCTGTTTTTCGTGCATTCAAATGCGTCAGGTTCACAAATCCACCCCGTACTATTTTCTTCATCAGGTCTTTTCTGACAAAAAGCTTCAGGCATACATGGTCAAAAGCAAGCAAATCCAAATAGGCCCTTAATAATGCTCGTAATGCTGGAATTTCAATTTGGGGAAAACCAACAAACGCTTCATCCAGTTTATCCAACAAAACCCATACCGTTATGTCGCTCTCCTCCAAAGCGGCGTTTAATAGCGTTAAACCTTCATCATAGGGGATGATCTCCAGTTTCGTTTCCGTGCTTGGGTCGCCCAATTCCAGTTTGGGGGTTATCGTGGGATTCCCAAGGGCATCATGTGAAAATTCAACCCCGATATTTTTGGGCTTAAGGAAGCGCTGTGTAAGATTTGTCAAACGAGAAAACACGGTTTCGGCCGAATTATCGGCACTCCGAAGATCAGAGTGCTTAAGCAGGGAATTCAACCTGTTCATCGTCTCGCTGTATGAGCCCTCGTAAAGTTGTAATAGCCAATTTCCAACCAGGGAAAGGGTATACATTTTCCAGAAGGCCAGATACTGACCTTCTGACAATGGTTCCAGCTGTAACAGCCGTTGAAAAACAGGACTTCCCGATGGGTTGAATCCTGAAATAATCTCCACCTTTAATAATTCAGGGACATGGGTGTACTGCGCTTTGAGATAATTATATATTGTTGTCTTTCCAGAGCCTTTATCGCCGGCAACAATGTCGGCTTTGTCTTCTATCAGCGCTCGAAATGCCTCCGTCACAATGAAATGACGTTCGGTGTCTTTGTCAAATTCGGCAACCTGATTGCCAAAATCCAAATTGGAAAGCAATTCCTGTATCTTCATCTTTCTTCCCTTCGTCGTTGAGCGATGTGGTGTTCGAGGTGTGCTGTGGAGTATGGATGGAATAACGCCCAGTTGCATCCACGAAAATGGCTTGACCTATTAATACCGCCAAAAGATCCATCATCCCCAATTGTTGATCGGAGACAAACCCGGTGCGGGAATGTTTTTGTTAGAAGACTCCTTGTTTATGAAAAGCAGGATAGAGCCATGCCCGTTGCGATTGAAATGGCAACACATTCATAATCGATCGTATAGACTCTCTCCAACGCCATAGGGTGGGTCAGCCTCCCAAGAAAAAAAGCCGAAAGAAGATGGATTGATTTGTTAAGGTTGAAAAGGAGTGTACCACAGGGACAATCTGGGACGTGCACCATACCTTTGGGCAGGTGTAGATCATCCAAGGCTTGATACGGAGGTTCAAAATTACAGAACCGAATGTAACGAGGGAATGGGGGACCGGCATCCCTCGGACTGGCATACTGATGCAGATGGACTTCCTCACCAAACATCCGGTCTACCTTTCGGCCCAGCCGCAGACATTCGCCAGGCTGTGCCTGCCCGGTTCTTGTAATCACCTAGGAAATGGATATAATAAGTCCAATAAAGCGGGGCATCGATGTCAGGCCGCCGCTCCATTAAGCGAAGGGAGAAACCCATGTCCAACGATCCATCGGAAGCTGCAAATGATAATCAGGATTTCAATATCTTTTCCTTCATCATCAGGGTCTGGAAGGAGGACCCATCCTCCGAGGAGGAAAAAGACATTTGGCGGGGACATATTGCGCCCATTCCGGATGGCAACCGGCATTATTTCACGGACTTCGATGAAATCCCGGCCTTTATGCGAGATTATTGCAAGTCCATGAAGTGATGAAGTTCCGGGTCAGGGAATACTTTGAATTCACACTCAATACCGAGGGAGTTTGTCTCATGCCTGTAACGCCCCCAATTTCCTATCCAGGCGTGTACATCCAGGAGCTTCCCAGCGGTGTCCGTACCATCGTGGGTGTTCCCACTTCGATCATCGCTTTCCTGGGGCGGGCTCCCCGGGGTCCCGTCGATGAGCCCGTCACTATTGCCAGTTTTGATGACTACGAGCGGACCTTTGGCGGGCTGGATCTGAACAGTGCGATGAGCTATGCCGTCCGGGATTTCTTCCTGAATGGAGGCGGGCAGGCGATCATCGTGCGGTTGTTTAAGGCAGGCAGTGATGCCGAAGCTCGCGCAATGGCAACGGTCGGCAGTGGAGACGATGCCTGGGAGATGTGGGCGGCAAGCCCTGGCACCTGGGCCAATGGTTTGCGGTCCAGGGTGACGTATGTCAGGGAGGAAGGATTGGGGCACCAGATCCTGGAACGCTATCAATGTGCGGCGGGCGAATTATTCGATCTTTCGATCTATGACGGGGATCCCGATCAAAAACCCGCCATAGCGACCATTGCCAATGTTACCCTCAAGGAGGGACCTCGCCGGCTGGACCGGGTCCTCGAGCAGGAAACCGAATGGCTGCGCCTCAAGAGCCTGGGCCGGTCGATGCCCAAGGAGGGGGAGGTGATCGAGCTCGCCGGCGGTCGCGACAGCGAGCCATTGGATGCCGCCGCATATCTGGGCTCTGAGGAGAATAAAACCGGGCTCTATGCCCTGGAAAAAGCCGATTTGTTCAACCTGCTGTGCCTGCCGCCCGATACACGGCATGGGGATGTGGATCCGGCCGTGTACCTGGAGGCGCTCAAGTACTGTTATAGGCGCCGCGCCATCCTGATCATCGACCCTCCCTTTGCCTGGGCAGAACAGAAGGAAACTGCCGCTGCAGAAGCGATCCAGGGCATCAATTCATTGGGCATTTCCGGCGAAATGGCACGCAATGCCGTGTTGTATTTCCCGCGAGTGATGCAGGCAGATCCGCTGGACGGAAACCGGCCGGATGTCTTTCCGGCTTGTGGTATCGTGGCCGGGATTATCTCCCGCACCGACGCGACGCGCGGTGTGTGGAAGGCGCCGGCCGGCCTCGAGGCGACCCTGCAGGGCATCCTGGGACTGCAGGCCAGCCTGACCGACGCCGAAAATAGGCAGCTCAATTCCCTGGCGATCAACTGCCTGCGCGTCTTTCCGGCTGCCGGTCCTGTTATATGGGGAGCCCGCACCCTGCGCGGGGCTGACCCGCTCGCCGACGAATACAAATACCTGCCGGTGCGCCGCCTGGCTCTCTATATCGAAGAGACCCTGTACCGCAGCACCAAGTGGGCGGTCTTCGAGCCCAACGACGAGACTCTCTGGTCCCAGCTGCGCCTGAACATCGGTACATTCATGCAAGACCTCTTCCGCCAGGGTGCCTTCCAGGGACAAACGCCCGGCGATGCCTATTTTGTGCAATGTGACAGCACCACAACCACCCAGGGCGATATCGACAAGGGAGTTGTGAATATTTTGGTGGGGTTTGCCCCCTTGAGGCCGTCTGAGTTTGTTGTCCTCCATCTGCAGCAAATGGCGGGTACCGTGGCTGCCTGATGACAGATCGGCCGAATCGATCACCAGGTGGATCACAAATGCCTGCACACCTTGCATGTGAATA
>JBLMZU010000141.1:0-7240 GCA_050258995.1 Bacteroidota bacterium | reverse complement strand
GTGTAACGCCAAACAGCTGTGGAGAAGTCTTCTGCCCACCAAAGGAAACGATGCCATTTCCCTGCAAAGCCGGTGCCACGGCTTCGACGGAAGGTGCCGCAAAATGGTCGCCGATCGCTTCAGCATCGCCAAGCGTCAGCGGCTTGGGATTCCGGACGTTGTCTCCCTGGTCGCCGCGGAAAACGAATAAGAGATTCGTCCCGATCCCGCTGATGGAGCCGGTGATGGACTCTTGCGCGCCCCTGCCGACCGCAAGCATGGCGATCACCGCCGCCACGCCGATCACAATGCCAAGGACGGTCAAGCCCGACCGTAGCTTGTTGCCACTGATACTTTCCATCGCTTCGATCACTGCCTGCCAGATCGTCATGATGCACTCTCCAGTAAGCCATCGCGCAGACGGATCACACGCTGGGTCTGCTCGGCGATGGTTGGGTCATGGGTGACGATAATGAGCGTGGTCCCGCTGTCCTTGTTCAGGTTGAGGAGCAGGCTCATGATCTCCCTGCCCACTTTCGAGTCCAGGTTGCCGGTCGGCTCGTCGGCCATGATGATGGCAGGGTTGTTGACAATGGCGCGGGCAATGGCCACACGCTGCTGCTGGCCACCGGAAAGCTCATATGGACGATGGGTCATGCGATCCTCCAGTCCGACAGCTTTCAATGCATCGATCGCGTGCTGGCGCCACCCCTCCTTGTTGCCGGAATAGCGAAGCGGAAGCTCAACGTTCGTAATGGCCGTTTGGCGCGAAAGCAGATTGAAACTTTGGAAGACAAACCCCACCTTGCGGTTCCGGACGTTTGCGAGCTGGTCATCCGAGAGGGAGGCCACGGACTCGCCGTCCAGGATATATTCGCCGGAGGTCGGCCGGTCCAGGCAGCCCAGCGTGTTCATGAGCGTGGACTTACCCGAGCCGGAGGGTCCCATGATGGATACCACCTCCCCACGCTGAATGGTGAAGGAGACTCCGCGCAGGGCCTGCACTTCCACTTCACCCATGATATAGGACTTACTGATGTCCCGGGTTTCGATAACATTCTCCATAAGGTTATCCGCCAAATCCGCCTCGCGGTCCGCCCGGACCGAATTCGGCGGGCGGATTCAGAATCACCAGGTCGCCTTCCTTTAGATCGCCGACCAGGAGGACACTCATCGTATCGGAGGAGGCGCCCAGGCGGAGCTCCTTCTTGACAGGCTTTCCATCCACCAGGATGTACACCACCCGCTGCCCATCCACAAGGCGGACCGCCCGGTTCGGGACGAGGAGTGCATCATTGATCTGGTTCACGACGATATTGACCGCAGCGGTCATGCCCGGTTTGACGGCTTCATCTGCATCAGTCAGATGAACCGTAACCTGGAAGTTCACGACACCCTGTTCAGATGTTCCCACCTGGGCCACCTCCACCACTTCACCGTTGTACGTTTTGCCGAGGATGGCGTCAAAAGTCAGTGTGACGGGCTGCCGGAGCTCGACACTATTGATATCAACTTCTGAGACACCCACATCCACGAACAGGCTGGAGAGATCATCGATGCGGAAAGCCGTCTGGCCTGCAGTCACCTGGTCGCCCGGCAGTGAATCCGCCTCCGTCACGGTGCCGTCAAAAGGCGCCACCACGCGCGCCAAATTGATGGTCGCCTGCGCCGCATCCACGCGGGCCTGGGCGGCCTGGATCTCGCTGGTATTGCCATTTTTCATCTGGTCGTATGCGCGCTGGGCGTCGTCAAGCTTTGCCTTGGCCAGGTCCAGATCCTGTTTGGCTTTCTGAATGGTTTCCTCATCGGCCTTATCAACTTTGACCGTTTTGATCCTCGGGATGCGTTTCATACCAAACGGAGTCATGATCCGGATGTAAATGATGCGATCGTACTTGTATTTTTTGTTGAGCGAGTCGTAATAATCAGATGCCTTATCGTAGGCATCCTGGGCGTTGCGCAGGTCGACGACCGCCTGCGCCTCGGCAGTATTGGAGCTCATCAAATCGTCCAACGTCTTCTGGGCGGTGGCCAGGTCGGCCTCCGCCATGATGATGTTTTGAGGCAGGGAGGTCTTGGCCAGCTCGGCAAGCACCTCATCCTTTTTTACCGTGTCGCCAACCTGTGGATGTACTTTTTCCACCATCCCGGCCGTCTGCCACGGCAGGACAGTACTTTGCTGGGCGCGTACGGTGCCCGTGGCGCCGATGGTAGCTGTCAGATCCCCCCGCTTGACTTCCGAAGTCTGGAACTGCGTGGATGGTTCAGCCTTTGCATTTCGTACGACCAGGAACACAGCTACGCCAATGATCACAACCAGTAGGAGTAGAAGAAGTGTCCTGTTTTTCCTGAGAAAATTTCGCATTATTTTCCTCCGCAAGGGATCGCCTTGCCGTAATGTTGTTTATCCATTCATGGATGAATACGCAAGAATTTGTTGTTGGGTTGTCAAATATCCGTTACCCGAAGACCACCGGAGCGGGAAGATTCTACCCTGTTAGAGATGTTTTATACCCTACAATTATGAATTGTGCGTGAATAGGACGACAGGGCTCATCCATATTTTACGCAGGTGAATGTGACGAATGTCGGTCTACTTTGGTGACATTTAAACATATCGCAGGGTTTTATATTTGTGTATGATCAGACTGCAATAACCGTCGCCATACGGAGGAAAGCATGCAATCGATACCCAGTGAGTCGCTCTCCATCGACCGGAGAGCTCGTGCAAATATGCCCTTTCATGACCTGGACTTGCGTGCGCCCAGGGAAAGAATCGGCGATTTTCAAGGTGTCATCATCAATTTCAGTCCGGAGCGGGCCATGGTCGAGGCAGCCCGCTGCATTCACTGCCCCGACCCGGCTCCCTGCATGGTCGCCTGTCCCACCCACAACGACATTCCCTCGGCCATGTGGCTGATCGAGCACGGACGCTTCTCCGAGGCCGCCAGTCTGTATCATCAGACCAGCTCGCTGCCCGAGATCTGCGGACGTGTCTGCCCGCATGAGCAATTATGCCAGGGATCGTGTGTGCTCAATAAACGGCATGAGCCGGTTCTATGCGGAGAACTGGAGGCCTTTACGGTGGATTACCAGCGCCGTCAGGCAGGCTACACCATCCCGGTCGCACCGACCACAGGCAAAAAGGTGGCGATCATCGGCGCGGGGCCGGCCGGCCTGGGCTGCGCCGACCAGCTGATGCGGCGCGGTCACAGTGTGACCATCTTTGAGTCAAAGCCGGCGCCGGGCGGGCTGCTGGTCTATGGCATTCCCAATTTCAAGCTGGACAAGGATGTCTGGTTTGAAAAGTGGGAGGAGTTCGAGCAGGCAGGCCTCCAATTTATCCCCAACACGTATATCGGGAAAGACAAGACCATCGACGATCTCTTCAATGAGGGTTACGATGCCGTCTTTATCGGCGTGGGTTCCGAAGTCGACGCGAAGATGGAAGAGGCACCGGGCACCGACCTGCCTGGCGTCTACGAGGCGACCGATTTCCTGATCCGCGGCAATGTGGATGCGAGATTGCTGCCTCCGGAAATGCGAAAGCCGCTGGAGTTGGGAAAGCGTGTTGCCGTGGTCGGTGGCGGCGATACCGCCTCCGATTGTCTGCGTACCGCGCTGCGGCTTGGCGCCGAGGAAGTGACCTGCATCTACCGCCGCACGGAAAAAGAGATGCCCGGCGGGAAAAAGGACCGCCAGATGGCCCGGGAGGAAGGAGCCGTTTACAAGTTCCTGACCCAGCCGGTCAGGTTCCTGCCCGGGGAGAACGGCAGGCTGGCAGCGATCGAATGCATCCAAATGGTGCTGGGCGAGCCGGACAAAAAGGGTCGCCGCCGACCTGTGCCGGTGGAAGGATCGAACTTCATCATTCAATGCGACACAGCCGTTCTGGCACTCGGCTACTGGCCCGACCCGATCATCGGCAAGACCACCCCGGACCTGGAGACGCACGAGTGGGGCCTGGTCAGCGCCGACAAGGCAACCGGTGGCACCTCCCGCCCCGGCGTCTTCTCCGGCGGAGACTGTGTTACCGGCCCGGACCTGGTCGTCACCGCCATGGTGGCCGGACGCAAAGCCGCCTGGGCCATCGATGCGTATCTGGAGAACCTGCCAGGCTAAATCTGACCCTTCATCCTTAAACCTACCTATGAATGTTGCCTCCCCTGGTGTCCCGGCCAAGGGGAGGTTTGTTTTCTGGTTATAATCATCCAATGCTTTATCGAATTTTATATGTGGTGGATATCCTGGCAGTCGTCATTGCTGTCATCCTTGCCACCGGGGGCGATACACCGAGATTTACTGGTGAATCGGATCGTGTCCGTACTTATACGCGCGAGATTGAATTCGACTATCCCAACTGGGTTTGGAATGCAATCTGGACCAAGCTCGAGCAGGGTGCGATCGGCGCGCCCTACCTGTTCGACCGCGGCACAGACAAGCATATTGTCTACGAATATCTGCGCGTCACGGGCCAGTTGATGAACACCGAGTCGGCCATCGAGCAGCTCTATGCCAACCCGGACGTGAAGGATAAGGAAGCCACAAGTGAAGCCCTGCGCACCCAGCGAGACAAGCTGATCGCCGAGCAGAACCAGCTCGCTCCCTTTGCAGAAGCAACCCTGCAGGGCCAGGTCTCGCAGGCCTTCGCAGAACTGGGATTGACATCCGGCGGGCAGACTCTGCCTCCCTTGCTATATCACACCAGTCCCACGCCGCTGGCACTGATCGTTTCGCCGCGCAACCGCATCGAACAGATCACGAACATCTCCGTCCTGCCAACCTTGACACTGGACGAACAGATCAAGCTTGAGGATGATGTGGCCAGGTCGCTCGATGTCTCCACGCTGGTGGTGCCGATTGGCGGGGTCGGTGTGTACCCGACCATGGTGATGGAAACCACCGATCTGCGCTGGGTGCTGAATACGATCGCCCATGAATGGACACACAATTATCTGACCGTCCGCCCGTTGGGGCTCAATTACAGCACCACCCCCGAGCTTCGGACCATGAACGAGACCACCGCCTCGATCGTCGGAGATGAGGTGGGGAATTATGTGGTCAAGAAATATTATCCCGAGCTGTATGTCCCACCGCCGCCTCCAAGTACGGCTCAAAATAATACGCCTCCACCGACTCCCAATCCGAACACCCCGCCACCATTCGACTTCCGGGCCGAGATGCACGAGACTCGCGTCCATGCCGATGAGCTTCTCGCCCAGGGAAAGATCAAGGAGGCCGAAGATTACATGGAGCAGCGGCGTCAACTCTTCTGGCAGAATGGCTATCTCATCCGTAAACTGAACCAGGCCTATTTCGCCTTCCACGGTGCCTATGCCGATGTGCCGGGCGGTGCGGCAGGCGAGGACCCGGTCGGCCCGGCAGTGCGGGCGTTGCGCGAAGAAAGCCCTTCCCTGGCAGATTTCGTCAACAGGATCGCCTGGATGACATCCTTCGACGAGCTGAAAAAGGCCGTCCAGAAGAAATGATCGAAGCGCCGGGAGGATCCAGCGCGCACCCTGACGACCAGGGACATCAATTTCAAAGAAGTCTCAAATGAAAAAAATCCTTTCATCTGTTTTTCTCCTTTCCTTGATTCTGTCAGCCTGCGCACAACAGGCGGCCACCGCCTCCAATCCGTCTGTCCGCCCAACACCCACCATTAAGATCATCATCCCGACGCCGGCCTCCTGCACGAGCATGGGGGCCGCTCCCACACCGGGCGCGGAGGAACCGTCTCTCTTTCCACCCGTGACCGACAAGGACCACGTCCGCGGTGCGAAAAATCCGGTCTTCACTGTGATGGACTACAGCGATTACCAGGACCCTCGCAGCGCACTGTTTTTTGAGGCCGCGGACCAGCTTCTGAAGGAGAATCCGGATACGGTCCAGGTGGTGAGTCGAATTTTCCCGCTGGTCTCGATCAACGATAAGGCGGCCATCGCTGCCCAGGCTGCCGAGGCCGCCGCCGAGCAGAATAAGTTTTGGGAGATGCATGATCTACTCTACAAGCAGCAGGCAAACTGGATCGGCTTGTCGCCCACGGACTTCGAGAAATGGGTAACCGCGCAAGCAACCGGCCTGGGATTGGACGTTAAAAAATTCAAAACTGACCTGAAGCGGAATGACATCGTAGCCCGCGTCCAGCAAGCATGGGAGGACGGCCAGAAGATGGGGCTGCCCGGGACACCGCTCGTCCTGCTCAATAGGCAGATCTACGGCGGCCCGCGCGATTACAACAGTCTCAATGACATCCTGCAGCTGATCGTGCTGGGCAAGCGGCAGTTTACCGCCTGCCCGCCCGTCACCGTGGAATCCAACAAGCAATACATCGCCACGCTGCACACCGAAAGAGGGGATGTGGTCATCCAATTGTTTGCCGATAAGGCACCCTTCACCGTCAACTCGTTCCTCTTCCTGGCAAAAAATGGATGGTACGACAACATTACATTCCACCGCGTCATTCCGGACCTCTTCGCACAGACCGGCGATCCCAGCGGCACGGGCAAGGGCAATCCCGGCTATTACGTTGTCACGGAGATCGATCCGAAGCTCAAGTTCGACCGGCCCGGGATGGTGGGCATGGTCAACTCCGGGCCGGACACCAGCGGAAGCCAGTTCTTCATTACCTATGGGCCGGCGTCACAGTTCGATGGAAAGTATACAATCTTCGGCCAGGTGCTCAGCGGCATGGACGTGCTCCAGCAACTGACGCCACGGGATGCCAAGCCCGGGGAGGCCACACCACCAGGAGATAAGTTATTGAGCATCACGATCGAGGAAAAATAATGAAATCCTCCACCCACCTGCCTTCCCTGCTCGGTTCGCTGCTGTTTGCTGCCGGCGCGATCATTTTCCTGAGTGTGGCGCTCGTTCTGGGAATCGTGATTTTTGGGAACATGCTCATTGGCAAGACCCCGGCCGTCCGTGAGGCATTGCTGCTTGCCATCATGGGGTTCGAGGGAGTACTTTTGCTGGGTGCCGCTTTTTTTTCACTCCAAAAATTCCTGCAAAAACATTCTGCAGATGCAGAGATAGCTTTCACAATCACAGCCGGACAGATCGCTGCCTGCCTGATCGGCGCCGGGGTTGCCATTCTTCTGGGATGGCAGATCTTCAATCATGCAGCGATCAACTGGCTGCTGCTTCCCTTGCTGATCGTGCCGGCGGTGCTGCTACCGATCCTGGTTCTATTGGGCCTGGGGGTGAGAGGCATCCCGCTGGGGCCTCGCTGGCGCACCTGGAACGTGGTCGGG
The DNA here is from genome assembly GCA_050258995.1 of Bacteroidota bacterium. Lineage (GTDB taxonomy): Bacteria > Chloroflexota > Anaerolineae > Anaerolineales > Villigracilaceae > Defluviilinea. The sequence goes on along the minus strand of JBLMZU010000141.1, from coordinate 5 downwards.
ATTTC
>JBLMZU010000140.1:0-3746 GCA_050258995.1 Bacteroidota bacterium | reverse complement strand
CCCTTTATTGAGGAATGTGGACCTGCATCGCCTGGGACAGCGCCTGGAGTTCGTGAAGGCCTTCAAAACCGCACTCGAGCGTAGAATCGCACAAAGGCTGGCGCTCTGGCAGCCGGATGTGCAGGCAGTTTTTCAATTTGAAGAATCATGGATGGAAAGCCGGGCATCCTGGGATGGCTCCATTCATCTGTTGGTGAAAGTTCCCTATCTGTCCAACGCGATCAAAGTCATGGGGAAAAGCCTGGATAAAGGCCTGCTGAAAAGCCTAAAACAACTGGGCTGGGACCGCTTTCAGAAGCGCCAGACCGTACTTGAAGTCCAACAGGTGACAGCGGACGAGATGCGCCGCGGGATCAGCTATGGAGCGATGTTTTACGCAGTCTACAGCGTGCCCGTCAAAGTCTGGCCGATCCAGCGCCGCTAGTCGCCCTCCTGGCTGGCGTGTCGCAGGTTGTGATAAATAGTAAAGTACAACATCTCCCGCACGGTGAGCTTGCCGAGCAGGGGATGCTGCACCTGGTAGCGATCGAGCTCATTTTCCTCCCATGTCCCAGCCACAGAGACAAGCTCATCGCTGGCCGTTGACCATTCTTCGAGCAGATTTTTCTTCTGTTCCCCAGCATCCTTGCCCGGGTTTTGCTGGTCCGGAAGGTAACGCCCGGATGCCTGACCGCCTCTGGCGATGGCATCGCGGTAAACCTGGCAGAGTTCCTCATAGCTCATGGATGTTTTTTCAGGCTTGCCGAACATGGTCTGGAGCGTACTTTTAGGAAGCTTAAGAGCCTAGTATAGAGAAATAAAGGTAAGGTACCCTCTGTGTACAAGAACCGAATTTGGATCAATCCGTACTTAGGAGGATACCTCATGTCAAACTCTAGCACATCCAAGAAGTTAAGGCAAGTCCCAGGCCGAACATTGCATGCGGGCATCGATTTGGGACTGGAGAAGAATTGGGTGGTGATGATCAACGAACGAGCTGAACGCGTAGATCGCTTCAGCTTTTCGTTAGATCGAGAAGGCTACAGCTACTTTCTGGAACGAATGGAGAAGGTGCGTCAGAAGCAGCAGGCCACAGGGATTCAGATCGCGATGGAGCCAACCAATTACTTTTGGAAGCTGCTGGCGCAGGAACTGGAAGGGCAGGAGATGCCGTATCATCTGGTGAACGCTTACACGGTCAAGAAACATCGCGAAGGGAATCGGTTGGATCGCTCCAAAGACGAAGCACTGGACGCCGGGCAGATCGCCGAACTTTCGCGCACAGGCCATTACACGGAAACTCGTCTGCAGAAAGGAGGCTATGAGGAGTTACGCCAGTATGCCACGCTGTACCATCAGACTTTGCAAGCCATCCAGCGGGAAGAGCAGACAATTTGGGGTTTGGCCGGGCAGGCCTTTCCTGAATTGACCCAGGTGTTCAAGGATCTGGAAGGGGAAACCTGCCGGGCGTTGCTCTTGAGCTGTGCTTGTGCAACCTCGATCCGCCAGATGACGGAAAGCGATTTTCTGGCCAAAGTACAGGCAGCGTATTCAGGGAAAAAGATTCGGAGAGTGGCTCTCCAACGAGCCTATCATCTGGCTGCCACGAGCATTAGCATGCAGGAAGGGCTGGATGCCCTGCAGCTGGCCCTCCAACTGCATTTTTCCAGCTTGCAGCTCTTGCAATCCAATTTGAAGCAGATCACGCAGGCGATGACCGCCTGCCTGGCAACTCTTCCCGAAGCCCCTTACCTGCTCTCTGTGAAAACCTGGAAACCCCTCTCCGCTGCCCTGTTTCTAGCGGAGGTGGGTGACCCAAAACATTACCAGTCTGCTGCTCAATGGGTGAAATTGGCAGGGATCCAGCCTGCGCCGAATACTTCTGGCAGAAAGCAGCGAAGTAAAACGCCTATGTCCCATCAAGGTCGGGCACGTTTGCGCACCTTGCTCTACTTCACCTGTCTGCGCCTCCTCCAGCACGATCCTCATTTTGCCCGGATCTATTCCCATTTGCAAAGGAGATCTAAAAATCCACTCACCCGTATGCAAGCCATTGGTGTTCTCATGAATAAATTCTTGCATATCCTGTGGGCGCTCCTTCATAACCATACTTACTACAATTCTTCCTTCGCCCAAGTTATCTGAGCTTGCCATCGATCCAGGAAATGGAAAATTCTTTGACCACCAGGGGACACCGTTAAGTACCTTGAGGCGCCTGGCGACCTCGTTATAAAGCTTGGCTGCCCCTGCCACCTGGTCATTTCGAATAAAGTATGTTGAGGCTCGACCTCGGATTTACTAGGTTGATACCAGGATTTCTGGCTGGGCTTTGCCTGGTGGTCTGTTCTGATCACTCCATAGAGGATCGTTTCGCCACTGCCCTTATCTTGCACCAAACTCTGTTTTGGCAGAGTCCTATTTGTGCTGCATCTATCCCGTGTCAGGGTTACTTTACTTTTTCGCTATAGTATGCTTCGTAATCGGCTTGACTGCCTTGATCATATGATCCAGGTTATCGGATGGCGACCAGGTCTCTCCCTGTCGTGTAAAGAATTCATCGGCTGGAATTTCCTGGAACCAGGATGCCGCGCGGTGACTTGAATCCGCCAGTGCTAAGAGCAATTCTGTCATTAAGACTCCCGAGTTAAATATAAAAGGGCCAGGGATATGCTTGCGGTCCAGGACATGACTTTAAACTCGCCTCTTGCAAGGGCAGTTTCCACGTCAGGTCGATCGAGCAGCAGGAGGATCTGTTCTTCCAGATCGTCCTGGCTCGGCTCTGTTACCGGATGGGCCCCGCGTGCCAGCCAGAGATAACCGGTCCCGGCGCCGCGATTGGGGTCGACGCGATACCATCCCAGATCGATCCAATCCGGGGCCTCGTAGCCGGTCTCTTCGCGTAGTTCACGCTGTGCGGCCGCCAGCGGAGTTTCGCCCTTTTCCATAAATCCCCCAACCGGCGCCAGGGAAGTCCCTTGGATGCCGTATTTCGTTTGACGGAAGCAGATGAATTTACTATGTGTTGTAATGGCGACCACATTGACGAAATCCGGTGTAATAATCCACTGCCAGTCCGGGATGATCCGGCCATCGGGTAATTCGACGATGTGATTTTCAACGGTCAGGAACGGCGGCTGTTCAAGAACGACCTGGCGCGAAATGGTTTTCCAGGATTGCATGGTCTTTACCTCAGGGAGTTTGGTCTCTCTCGATTACCCAGAAATGCGATAACCCAAAAATTTTCAAGGGTGTTTTTTCCAGGAATTGCAGGATGCTGCGCAGGATCCTGCCAAAAGGTCCGAACTTCGCGATAATGTTGTCGTACGCGCCAAAGATGATCGTGCGCTCTATGAACTTAACAGGCAGGCCTTCGAAAAGTTTTCCCAGATCTTTTTTGGAATACACGCCTACATGCGGGGCAAGCCGGTTACGCAGGGAGCGTGGCAGGTAATTGACAAATAATTTATTGCCAAAATGATATTTCCCTCTCCAGTAAATGCCATGGGTCTCGAAAGGATATCCGCGGTTGGGGCAGAAAAGGGTGATCCGTCCCCCGGGCCGGAGCACGCGGACCATCTCCTGGATGGCAGCGCGGTCATCCTGGACGTGCTCGATCACTTCGTGGCTGAGGATGAGGTCAACGGTCGAGGCGGGGAGCGGAATAAACTCGCCGGCGGCATTGAAGATATGCGGGGAGTTTTCTCCTGCCTCCGCGGCCCGCTCAAAGTCGTATTCCAATCCGATGACTTCGCCTCCGAAAGGCGTAG
>JBLMZU010000139.1:0-4326 GCA_050258995.1 Bacteroidota bacterium | reverse complement strand
TGCCCTTCGATACGGGTAACAGGTTCAATCGTAATTTTTTGTGTCATTCTCAGCCTCCGCTCCTAGTGCCAGTGCAGGAGTTCATCTTTAAGTTCGGGTTTGCGTCCCTGCGCCAGCTCGGCCAGGACATAGAAGATCGTGTCCGCATCCGGTGGGCAGCCGGGAACGTTGTAGTCCACGGGGACAACTTCATGGACGGCACGCGTCTGCTGCATGGTCGCCAGCTCGGGATCGTTCGGGATCTGGCTGCCGGGCTCGTTGCTCTCGGCGTCCACATAGGCACGCTGGAGCGCCTCCTGCACGCCGCACAGATTGCGCATGGCAGGAACGCCGCCGAACACCGCACAGTCGCCGAGCGCCACGAGGATCTTGGCTCGCTTGCGCATCTTATGAGCAACCTCTTCATTGGCGCTGTTGTTGATGCCGCCTTCCAGTATACCGACGTCCACACCACTCTCATCGGGCTCTTTCAGATCCGTGATGGGGGTGGCACGCAGGTCCGCCAGCTCGACGACCTGCAGAATGCGCTCATCCATATCGAGCAGGGACATGTGACAGCCTGCGCAGCCACAGATCCAATCGGAAGCAATTTTGGGTTTGTTCATAAGTTCCTCTAATTCAAAGCAACACTGGATGGGCGGGCCAGAATGGCTTCCTTCCAGTTGCTTTCAAGTGAAATGTTCATCTGGGCAGCGAGCTCGCTGAGTACGGCTAAGTTGTCGCGTACAGTTTCAGGGGCAGTAATAACCCTGGTGGTGTTCTGAATGCGACCGTCCAGGTTGATGTAGGTCCCTGACTGTTCCGACCAGACGGAGACCGGCAGGACAACATCGGCCTGTTCCGTGAGATCTGATTCGAAGCTGGCCTGTACGACCAGATAGGGAGCCTTGGAGACCCGTTTCAGGAATGACGGGGATACCTTGTCATCGCCAACGGCCACATAGACTGCTTTCTGTCCGTTCAGCTCAAAGACCTGATCCAGGCCGAGCAGGGCCGCGGTGGTGCTGTTGGTCAGTCCCTTCACGGAAAGCAAGCCATTGCGCTCCTGATCGATTGCACCGACCAGGACGGCAAGTTTGTAAAGCTCTTCGACCAGGCATTCATCACGCTGAGCGGTGATGCCCTTGCCGAACAGGATCACCGGGGTGATCGAGTTGGCCAGCATGCGGGCAGCCTGGGTCAGTTTTTCGAGCGGGATGCCCGTGGTGCGGACCGCTTCCTCGATGCGGGCGTCGCAATCGGCGATGTTCAGCGGGCGGCGTTCCAGGCCTTCCTTGACGATGATCGCCTGGAGACCCAGGAGGAGCGCCAGATCCGAGCCGGGTTTATTCTTGATGCTGATGCTCGCAAGATCGTCCAGTACATCTTCCCCAGGATCGATGTTGATCACGCGCGTCCCCTTGGGCAGGTTGCGCTTGAACATGAAGCCGGCGACCATGTGTGTCGTGCCAGCGTTCGCGCCGACGCACATCACAGTGTCGGCCGTGCGCAGGATATCGAGCTTGCCTTCAAAGGCCCCCTGTTTCTCTGCGAACTTCATGACGCTGGCCGAGGGCATGCCTTCCTCCAGGCTGGTGACAACCTGGTTGCCGGCAAACAGATCCTTGAATGCAGTCAGTGTTTCGGCAGACAGACGAGTGGAAGCGATTGCTGCAATACCATCCTTGTCCGCAGCAAGCGGAGCCAGTTTGGTGGAGACGGCCTGCAATGCCTCTTCCCAGGAAACTGGTTCAAGCTTGCCGTTCTTCTTCATCATCGGGGTAGTGATACGCTTGCGTGTTTCATTGACGGCGTTATAGCGCCCAACTTCACAGAGCACACCACGATTGACGCTGCCATCATAATCACCTTCGATGCGGACGATTCGGTTATCGCGCACCATGACCTTGATGGAGCAGCCGACCGAGCAGCCGTTGCAGGTGGATTTGACTTCGGTCAGATCCTTGTCGTGCAGCTGGTAGGCCGTGGTGCGGTCGATGATTGCACCGGTGGGGCAGACCTGGACGCAGCTTCCGCACTTGATGCAGGTGCTTTCGCCCAGCGGGACATCCGTATCGGCGACGACCATGCTCTTGGCGCCGCGCTCGGCCACCGACAGGGTGAAGTTACCGGACATTTCCGCACAGGCACGTACGCAGCGTCGGCACAGAATGCAGCGGTTGTTATCCAGGACAAAGTACGGATGGGAGGTATCCACTGCGAAGTGGTTCCAGCCTGGCTGGATGGGCCAGTGGGTCATCTCTTCGTGATAACCGGCGTTCTGCAGCTCGCAGTCGCCGCCACTGACCTGGCAGAATGGGCAGAAGTGGTTGCGCTCGCTGAACAGCATCGAGAGCACAAACTTTCGTGATTTCTTCAGCGCTTCCGTCTCAGTGTTGACCACCATGCCCTGGTTGACCGGCAGCGTGCAGGAGGCCATCGGGACGCGCACACCCTGCACCTCGACGATGCACAGGCGGCATCCGCCGTAGGGAGTCAGTGCCTTGTGGTCACACAGCCTGGGGATGTAGATGCCGGCCATCTCGGCGGCACGCAAAACCGTCGTCCCCTCGGGGACTTCCATTTGTTTTCCGTTGATCGTTATCTGTACCATGCGTTCCTCTTTTTACTTAAGCGAGCTCAGCTTCCGGGAGCATCTCACAGATCCCTGCGGGACAGCTTCCCAGACGAATGTGCGCTTCGACTTCTGTTCTAAAATGTTTGAGCATGTCGCGGATCGGCACGCCGGCGGTTTGACCCAGGCCACAGTTGGAGGCCCGTTCCATTTCCTGCGCCAGGCCGATCAGGACATCCAGGTCTTCCAGCTTGCCCTGTCCCCTGGAGATGCGGTCGACGATTTCATAAGCGCGCGATGTTCCCACCCGGCAGGGCGTGCACTTTCCGCATGACTCAAAGCGGAAGAATTGCAGCAGGACCTTGACCAGGTCCACGATACAAGTGTTCTGATCGCAGATCAGGAGTGCACCTGAACCCAGGGAAACACCTGCCTTGCGGAAGGACTCGAAGTCCATCGGCGTATCCTGCAAACTGGCTGGGATGATCGATCCGCTCGAGCCACCGGTCTGGGCCATGCGCAAAATGCTGCCGGGCTTCATGCCCTTGCCGTAGATGTTGATCACTTCACGCAGGGTGATGCCCATCGGCACTTCGATCACGCCGCTGAAGTTGACGTTGCCCATGATCGTATAAACCTTGGTGCCCGGGCTGGAGGGCGTACCGAACGACCGGTACCACTCCGCTCCGTTGCGGATGATGGCCGGGATGTTGGCCAGGGTTTCCACATTGTTCACCAGGGTGGGCTTATTCCAAATACCGTGGGTGACCGGGTAGGGAGGTCTTGCCCGCGGCTCACCGCGCTTGCCTTCGATCGACTCAATCAGCGCTGTTTCCTCACCACAGACATACGCACCCGCACCGGTGTGCAGATGGATGTGGAAGTTGAAACCGGTCTCGAAAATATTATTGCCCAGAAAGCCATATTCCCCGGCTTGCTCGATGGCGTGCTGCAGACGGCGATAGGCGAGACCATATTCGCCACGAATATAGATATAGCCTTCATCCGCACCCAGGGCATAGCCAGCGATGGTCATGGCTTCGATGATGGTGTGCGGATCGCCTTCGAGGACAATGCGGTCCTTGAAGGTGCCCGGCTCGCTCTCATCCGCGTTGCAGACGATGTACTTCTTGTCGCCCTTCGCCATGCGGACAAATTTCCACTTGCGCCCGGTGGGGAAACCCGCGCCGCCGCGTCCCTGCAGGCCTGATTTCTCGATCGTTTCGATCACCTGGTCGGGTGTCATCTCAGAGAGAGCTCTGCCGAGGGCTTGATAGCCATTCTCGGCGATGAATTCTTCGATGTTTTCCGGGTCGATGCGACCGGCGCGCTCCAGGACGATACGCTGCTCGGCGGGGTTGTAGCCCTTGTGAGCACGCAGCCAGCCGATGTGACCGCTCAATTGCTTGGGTGGGGCAACCAGGTTGGTGGCGATGCGTCCCTTGTAGAGGTGTTCCTCCACCAGGAAGCGGGCATCTTCGGCTTTTACCGGTCCGTAAACAGTGGCTTCCGGATAGACCACAACCAACGGGAGAACATTGGAGCCCGCGACCGTGGAGAGCGTGGCGATTTCCACTTCATCCTGGAGATCGTAGGCAGCCAGTGCTTCGTTCAAATGCTGGACCAGCTCGTTCGCACCGAGGCGGATGCTCTCGGGATCCGTGGAAACCAAAATCATGGCACGTTTTGTTTGCATGGTGTGCTCCTATTCGTACCGCGCCAGGATGTCGCCGATCTGATCGGGGTCGACGTTCCCGTACATATCGTCATCA
>JBLMZU010000138.1:0-2794 GCA_050258995.1 Bacteroidota bacterium | reverse complement strand
GGTGCATCGCAAAGCTGGCGCGCGAAAGGCGCACGGCAGGACACCGTGCGCCAGTAAAAGCCAGGATTTCTTTCAATACCGAGCGGCAAATTATATGTTTATGGCGTCCATCCTGGCGAATCGCAGGTGGACATATCCCCGCTCTGCAGCCCGTCCTTGAGTGCCGCCTGCCGCTGCTGAGACGATCCATGGGTCCACGTTTCGGGGGAGACGTAGCCCTGTGTCTCGCGCTGGATGCGGTCGTCGCCCACCGCAGCGGCGGCATCCAGGGCCTGGGCGATATCCTGGTCGCTCACCCGTGTCAGGTACCCGGTTTCGACGGCATGGTTGGCCCAGACGCCGGCCAGGCAGTCGGCCTGGAGCTCCGTTTGAACGGACTGGCTCTCCGGCCCGGTGGCGTTTGAGCTCTTCGACAGTAAGCCAGCCAGGTCCTGCACGTGATGGCCGTATTCATGCGCAAGCACATATGCTTCGGCGAACGAGCCGCCCTGGGCACCAAAGCGTGTCCGCAGCTCGTTGAAAAAGTCGAGGTCCAGATAGACTTTCTGGTCGAGCGGACAGTAGAACGGACCCATGGCGCTGTCGGCGGTTCCACAGGCAGCATCCGTGGACCCCGTGAAAAGGACGGTATCCGCCTCTGTGTACTGGCTGCCATTGCGGGCAAATTCATCGCTCCAAAAAGATTGGATGCTGTTGACGTAGCCGACGATGCGGCAATCCTCGCGGTTCATTGCGTCTGCCCCCGTCTGGCATTGGGTCTGCAGGTCGCTGAGTCCGCCAGCGCTGCCCGTTGCGTATGGCACCTGTCCGGTATCAGGGATTGACGAGCCGGTAACATTCCCACCCAGCAGCATGATCACGATCGTGATGAGCAGGCCAAGTCCCCCACCCCCTACGGCGACGACAGTTCCTGTTCCCGGCCGGCCACGCCGGTCCTCCACCTGGGACGGATCCAGGCGCGAATTTTTGTTGAATGACATTTTTTCATCCTTTTCTCTAAAGTTTTTCCAGAGTGCAAAACTGACGCACCGAAGCGGCAGATGGTAGCAGGCTGCTGTTTAATAAAGGGGCCCTTGATGAGCACAGATTTGCTCTCATGCAAAGTAGCGGTTCGCTGTAGCATCGATCCCACATTGAAGCATTCTGACATAAAGGATAACGATCATTCCTCAAACGCAATATGGGCAGGAGAAAAAATGTATCTTCGTCATGGCTTGAAGAAGGCCCTTTTATCGCTTTAAGAGCCTCCACCGTGTTCAGGCTGCCCCCTCAGGCCTGGCACTCCGCGCCCGGCAGGGTCGACCTCACAGGACCGCCGGTGACTTCCTGCGGCTGCTCTCCACGACCGATTTCACGGGGCTGAAGCCGATGGAGGCCGGAACGGCCGGCTACGGGGCCTATTTCCATCTCCTTTCGGCCAGCAAGTTGGTGCCGGAACGGGCTGCAGGACCGTTGGAATTTGCTACAATGAAAACAGGAACAATGCAGGAGGGGGAAGCGTTCCAGAAAGGTCCCGGACCGGGACCGCAAGAAAACTGTTCGATGCAATAGGAAAAGATTGCCGTGACCCGAAAGCATTTCATTACCGTCCCCTTGCTGCTGGCGCTCAGCCTGCTGGCGCCATTGCTGGCCGCCTGTTCGGCCCTCGCCGCCCAGGCGCCGAAGACCTACTCGGACCCCTTTGCCTACTGCGCAGCGGTCGGGCAGATCGACACACCCGATGCACGCTATACCGGCCCCAGGATGAGCGGGGCCCTGTTTAAGGATTATTTGACGGCGGCCAAATTGGATCCGAACACGCAATACCCGGACACCTTCAAGCAGATGACCACCTGGCGCTGCATGGCAGGCAAAGTCTATGCCTGTAATTTCGGGGCCAATATCCCCTGCGACTCCAAGGCCAACACGGACAGGACGCCCAGCCAGGCCATGACCGAGTTCTGCAAGGCCAGCCCGGATGCGGATGTGATTCCGATGGCCGTCACCGGACACAATGTGATCTACAACTGGCGCTGCAAGGGGGACACGCCCGAGGTCGGGGAGGCGTTCGACACGGTGGACGCGGCCGGCTACCAGTCCAGCTTCTGGGTGGCGCTGCAGCCGGGACAGTAGTACTAAAAAGGAATGTCCCCCGGCGTGAGCGGAGGGACAGGATCTCAGAAGGGGGAAGGCGCTGTAGTTAGCGAGGATAGACCAGGATGACAAACGGCAGCAGCACCCTGGCGGGGATGACCTCGCGCGGGTCCGCCACCAGGATGCCCGTGGAGCCGCCGCCGTCCAGGTTGAGGGCGATATCCAGGTCCAGGTCCGAGCCGGTCAGATAGGCGCTGAGCTGGTGCAGGGTAAAGGATCCCTGCGGGGCCACGATGAAGAGGAGTCGGCCCTGACGGTCCTGGGCGATCGCCGTCCGCCGGGCGCTGACCTGGTCCTCGCGCTCGGGGCCAAAGCCGAGCCTGCCGCCCGGTCGGACCAGGATGGGAAACGACTGCAGGGCTGACTGCAGCCGCTCGTCGGGATCGTAGGGCTTCTCGACCAGCCACCTGAGCTCGGCCCGGGAGCCCTGGACCGCCAGCATGCCGCCGAATCCATCGAAGCTTTGCCCGTGGGCCCGGCCATTGAGGACAGTGAGCCCGTCCGGAGAATATTTCTCATTGGCGATGCTGAAGTAACCGCCGTTCATGACCAGGGCGGCGCTCGTCTGCTTCTGCCAGTCCTCCAGGGTTTTGGGCGTCCCGGAAAAAGCAACGCTCACCCGGAAATACTTTTGATCGATGCGCCAGATGTAGAGCGACTC
>JBLMZU010000137.1:0-4408 GCA_050258995.1 Bacteroidota bacterium | reverse complement strand
TGTTCTTTGGCCGCTTCCTGCCTGGCGTGAAAACCCTGGTGCCTGTGCCGGCGGGCATGTCGCGGATGAACTTCGGTGTGTATCTGGGGACAACTTTCAGCGCAGCGTATATTTATAATGTTGTATGGTTCGCAGCCGCATTTTTGTTGGGGCATAAAATAACGATGTTCGGGATGCCGATCCTTTAGATTTGTAGATGGTTGATTTCCTCTGCAAATTCATGATCCAAGGATTGAGAATTTATTCCGGGTTTGGCCTCTGCCTTGCACTCAGGCTGGCTCAAGTGTAAAGTGAGTGATCTCCGGCCGGCAATTGAAACGAGCGTTAACCGTTGTCACACCAATCCCTCGATTTGTATAGAGCAGCATATCATTAACGGTATAAAGACCACTGGGATATTTTCGTCCCATCTCCGGAAGCAAAGGCGGCCCTATCCACGGAAGAACGATCTGCCCGCCGTGCGAATGACCGGAAAGCTGCAGATCGAAACGCCCTGTGGCCGCACTGACATCAGCAAAATCAGGCTCATGTGCCAACAGAATAGCTGCTCCATTTTCTGGGAGAACCTCCAGCACTTGGTCAAGCCGATCCATTCCCTGACGCACATCATCTACAGCAGCAATATATAGTTTGGATGTGCCGCGCCGGATGGTTTTAACCGAGTTCCGTAGAACTTCAACCCCAGCCTCCGAAAGAGACATTTCCAGCCATCCTGCATTTATCATATGATCATGATTTCCCAGAATGGCAATCGTCGGGCATAAAGCCGATAACTTCAAAAACGAGCTACTGATTGTATCGATGTTCTCCTCGTAGGTTGCTGTATCATTCGGCTTGCCATAAGGACGATATTCGAGATAATCTCCTGTCAAAATGAAATAATCCGGGGCCAGCTCCACAGCCATCCCAATGACATGATCAAGTCGTTCCTTGTTCATCCATTGACCCAGATGAAAGTCACTGATTTGGACCAGGCGCAACCCCTTAAGGGCAGGGTCAAGGCGAGGTAGTTTCAAGGTTAGATTTGTGATCTCAATCCAGTTCATTTCCCATCTCGTGCTGTACTCATAGCCGATAAGACCAACAGCGGTCACTTCAAGTGACACGATCTTGATCACTTTGAGGAAATCGCGCCGGGACAGTGTATATTTGTTATTCATCCGCCTATGCTTATTAGTTTGCGGGAGTGTTTTATTCGATCTTACACTTCAAAAGTTTGGGTTTCTCTTGGATTTTTAACGCGAGATGCTCGTTGATTTTGGCTCGTATTAGACTGGTTCTGAAAAATCCAGGGCTTTACCCAACGCATCCTTGGCTTGTACGGAGAGCAAAAGGTGCTGTTGAGACTTTGGAATAGCCTCCATCCAGGCATGCGGACGAGTTCTGCCCCGACTTTAGGTTCCGCTGCAGCTGAGTCAGTATATCTTTCATTTTTGCTCTGGAATGGGACCGATCAACTTTTCAGCCTGTAAACTTTCCAACGTCCCGGCCCCTGTGGCAAACATTGTCACCACAATTTGTCTCTTCACGAGCTGCATCGTCTCGACCGTATTCTCTGTTGATATTGCTGCAGCCTTGAGGAACTGACCGGCCATGCCGCCAAGCGTTGCACCCAGCGCTACACACTTGGCAATATCCAGTCCGTCCTTGAGACCACCGCTGGCCAAGACTGTCATTGCAGGAAGAACCTTCCTTACATTCAAAATCGAATCAGCCGTTGGAATTCCCCAGCCGACAAAGGTCGCCGCCAGCTGGCGGGTGAACTCGTCGGGAGCGCGGTGCATTTCGACCTGGGACCAGCTAGTGCCTCCAGCGCCGGCAACGTCGATGGCCGCGACGCCGCAGTCTGCAAGGAGCTTCGCTGTCCGCTCAGAGATGCCCCAGCCGACTTCCTTGGCGATGACCGGGACGGCGATTTGTTTACACACTTCTTCGATCTTTTTGGCCAGACCTGCAAAACTGGTATCACCGGCATCCTGCACGGCCTCCTGTAAGGGATTCAAATGCAGGATGAGCGCGTCGGCTTCGATCATGTCCACGGCGCGACGACATTCATCGAGGCCGTAGCCGTAGTTGAGCTGGACCGCTCCCAGGTTGGCGAATAAAAGAATATCTGGAGCCACACGGCGAACCTGAAATGTCCTGGCCTGTTCCGGGTGCTCGATGGCGGCGCGCTGGCTGCCGACGCCCATGGCAATCTTCATCTCCTGGGCAGCTTCGGCAAGGCGCAGGTTGATGACCTCGGCATCGGCCGTCCCCCCGGTCATGGAGCTGATCAGGATGGGAGCGGCCAGTCGTTTACCGAACAGGCGCAGACTGGTATCGATACGATCCAGGTCCAGCTCGGGCACGGCCTCGTGGGTGAAGTGATACTTCTCGAGGCCAGATGTCAACGCGGAGCGGACATCCTTCTCGAGGTTGATCTTGATGTGGTCAGCTTTTCGCTGATCAATTGGCGCAACTTTTGGCATGAGGTAGTGTTCCTGTTGATGAAATCCCGCATGTGAGCTGCATGGCGTAGCGCGCCACTCCGCGCGGGATGAATGTAACTCTGGCTTGACACGGTTTTTTTCCCGAGTACAATAGCCACGAAACTCTAAAGGAGGCTGTCATGTCTGACACATACGAAGAAGTAAAGGCGATTATCAAAGACCTGCTCGGCGCTGATGACGCGAAAATCACACCTGAAGCCCGTTTCCGCGAGGATTTGGAAGCTGATTCACTTGATCTGGTTGAGCTGATCATGGCTTTCGAAGACAAGTTCGGTGCCGAGATTTCAGATGAGGATGCTCAGAAGATCACAACAGTGGGCGACGCCGTCAGCTATATTGATTCACACAAGTAAATTGTCTTGTGGATTATAACGTAGAGCCGTCCCTGCGGGCGGCTCTATGTGTTTAAGGGATGTTTCGTTGATGGTGAAGCAGACGTGCATCGGCTGCTCAACCAACGGATTATTCCAGGAGCGAGGGGATCTCCTCCGGGTGCCGCGCGACTTTAACGCCTGCGCCCTGCAGCGCACGGATCTTGTCTGCAGCGGTGCCGGCTCCGCCTTCGATGATGGCGCCGGCGTGGCCCATGCGCTTTCCGGGAGGGGCGGTCTGCCCGGCGATGAAGGAGACGACCGGCTTGGTCATCCTGGATGCGATGTATTCGGCGGCCTTGTCTTCATCCGTGCCGCCGATCTCGCCGATCAGGACGATCTTTTCGGTCTGCGGGTCGTGCTCGAACATCTCCAGGACATCGATGAAGTTGGTGCCGTTGATCGGGTCGCCGCCGATGCCGACGCAGGTGGAGGCGCCCATGCCGACCAGCTTGAGGGCGTAGAGCACTTCATAGGTCAAAGTTCCCGAGCGGGAGACCACACCCACGTTGCCGGGGATGGCGATGTCGCCGGGGATGATCCCGACCTTGCACTCGCCGGGAGTCAGAAGGCCCGGGCAGTTGGGACCGATGAGGCGGACCTTCTTATAGTCCAGGTAGTTGCGGACGCGCATCATGTCCTGGACCGGGACGCCTTCGGTGATGCAGACGATAAGCGGAATGCCGGCATCGGCTGCCTCGAACATGGCATCCGGGGCGAAGCGGGCAGGAACGAAGATGACGGAACAGTTGGCACCCGTGGCATCCACGGCCAGCTTGATCGAGTCGAAGACCGGGACCTTGCCGTCGAGCACCCATTCGCCGCCCTTGCCGGGGGTCACACCGGCGACGACATTGGTGCCATAGGCGACCATCTGGGTGGTGTGGAAGAGGCCTTCATTGCCGGTGATGCCCTGGACCAATAGCCTTGTGTTTTTGTTAATGAGTATGCTCATGGTGATTATCCCTTCGCTGCCGCGACGGCTTTTTTTGCAGCGTCTGCCAGTGTCTCGGCGGTGATCATGTTGGCATTCTCGAGCAGTTTGCGCCCCTCCTCGGCATTCGTCCCAACCAGGCGGATGACCATGGGCACCCGCGGTTTGACGTCCTCCATGGCGGCCAGGATGCCGCGGGCCACTTCGTCGCCGCGGGTGATGCCGCCAAAAATGTTGAACAGCACGGCCTTCACATTCGGGTCCGAAAGGATGATGCGCATGGCGGCTGCGACCTTCTCAGCGCCGGCGCCTCCGCCGATATCCAGGAAGTTGGCGGGCTCGCCGCCGAAGAGCTTGACGATGTCCATGCTGGTCATGGCCAGGCCTGCGCCGTTGACCATGCAGCCGATGTCGCCGTCGAGCTTGATGAATGACAGGCCGTGACGACGGGCTTCGGTCTCGGCCGGAGCTTCCTCGTCAAGGTCGCGCATCTCCGACAGCTCGGGATGGCGGAACATGGCATTGTCGAGGAAGCTCCGGCCGAGGGCGATGAGCCGTTTGTCTTTGGTGATGACAAGGGGATTGATCTCCGCCAGGGAGGCGTCGGTGCC
>JBLMZU010000136.1:0-3153 GCA_050258995.1 Bacteroidota bacterium | reverse complement strand
TAATCTATGATGGAATGGTTGAGTCGCGCACTGTGAAAAACCCCATGGACCCGTGCCCGAAGGAGAATCCATGTCAAAGCCTAGGTTCGGGTGGCGGAAGCTCATTGCGATTTGGGTTTGTTTTCTGTTGCTGCACTTCTCCTATGGCTGGTTCCCTGAGATAATCTTCCGCCTCGTTTCCGAGTCAAACGAGACTGTTTTCCTGCACACGAAGATGCTGTTTCTGGCTGCACCCATCGCTCCACTTCTTTACGACACCACCGGGATAGAAGGCCTGATTCCCCGATGAAGAATACCGATCGTTGAATGGGTTTATTTCCGACCAATCAATCACCAAGGCTTGCATCGCATGGCAGACGACCTCCGGACACAGATCTACAACAACCTGATCATCAAGGATACAGCTGAGCTACTCGAAATCTGGCAGAGCGGGGATACCACGGCGTGGAACCAGGATGTTTTTGAAATCATCAGGACGATCCTGCTGGAGAGATTGGGATCTGTGCCGCATCCCTCCAACCAGGTACAGGTGCTGCACCTTCTGGAAAATGCTGAGAGGGATCTGGAGGACGGCGAGCTGGATAAGGCATTGAGCGGGTTAGAGCTGGCCATTCAGATCGACCCGAATTCTGCGCCTGCCTACAACTCCCGCGGGGTTATTTTTGAGGAAATGGGTCAGCCGGAAAACGCGATCGCCAGTTATCAAAGAGCCATTCAACTGGATCCCAGTCTGAAGGACGCCTGGGACAACTTGATCGGGATCGAGGCGGAGCTGGAGAAGGCGTTTGAGGGGTCAAGCGCAAAGCAGCACCTCGACCAGGCCCTCGAGCTTGCCTACAACGATGAGCCAGAGCCGGCACTCGAGGAGTGTGAATCGGCCAGGCAGTCCCTGCCAAGGATCGCCATCGCCTACAATTACCTGGGCCTGATCCTGGAGACCCTGGACCGCCTGGAGCCGGCCATTGATGCCTACCTCACCGCCATCCAGCTCAACCCGCGGTTTTATACAGCCCGTGAGAATCTTGCCAACGCCAGGGTCCGGCTGGAGGAGGATCAATACCTGGGCATGTCGAGCCTTGAGCTGGAGAAAACCGGCACCGAGTTCTACGAGACTCTCTATATGAAAACGCTCGAACCAGGAATGCCCATTCCCGGATGGGCGTATCTGGATGCAAACGCATTCCTGTTGCGAGGCTGGGCCGGGCACCGTACCCGGCCGGGACGCACCGGGTACGATCCACTTGACAGGGATTTTGAGTTTGCCCATGTGGAGGGCGTGATCCTCCGTCGCCTGTTCACCGGGAGGTTCAGGACGAGAAACCCGGTCTATCTTTTGATAATGGCCTGCATGGGCATCTCTTATCTCGTGCCCGGGCTCTGGCTGCTGGGGATCCGGGACTGGTTACAGTTGATGGGCGAAGTCATGTACATTCCCTATTTGGGGATCGGCGTAGCGTTATTGGTCAATGTGTATTTGAGCCTGCGGGCCGGAAAGCCTGATGAAGATAAAGACCAAGGCTTTACATTTTTCTAGGTTGCCATTCCCAAAAGCATCTTCGGCAATATGACATTTACAAAAAGAGGTGAAATCCATTGGACGAGCTGGAGCTTGTAAAGATTATAAACATCCAGAGACTCGGATATGAGTTCCTGGATAAGCCCGTGATTGTCGGGGGCCTGGCGATGGAATATTACGGGCTGCGAAAGCATGGCGACGATGTTGACTTCATCATCACCGACCGCGACTATCAGAGACTAAAGGACAAATTCCCCGACAACCGGAAGGACGTCTGGGGTGACTTCGGCCTTTTTGTCAATGGCTTTGAGATGTTCCGCAGCATCTATAAGTTCGACCATGCCCACTATTCGCTGGGGGCCATTGAGCTGACAAACTAAAAAGTCATCGCGATCGACATGCTTTTCCGGATGAAAGTCTTTGCCCTGGGAGTGGCCGAAAAGCACGATCGCGACGTCGGGCTTCTCAAGGACTACTACCAGCAGTTTCAGATCCCGCAATACCGGGAATACATGGACCGCCATATCGATCGCTACACTTCCTCGGGCGACGGCATCTTCTTTGGAATCCACTACGACGACGAGGCGTAGGGACAGATCGGTGGGGCCGTTGTGTCTCCTGTTTAAATCGAAGCGCCGCGTCAAAACGGCGCTTTTTCCTCCTGCCGGAAAAGGCGTACAATTTCCGCATGAGAGACGTGCAGGAAGTTTTATCCCGCCTGCGCCGATCCCCGTTCCGGAGCGGGATCCGGCTGCAGAAGAAGGAGCTGGAGTACCTGCGAAACAAGGGGATGGAGGAGGTGCTCCGGCACGCGGCGGATTTCATCCAAAAAAGGCTGGCCCCGGCGAACCCGGCCAATGATGGGAAACAGACACCCTGGCACAACCATCCGGCCTTCGTCGCCCAGCATGCAACCGCCACCTGCTGCCGGGGATGCCTGGAGAAATGGCACCAGATCCCCAGAGGCCGTGAGCTGACCGCCGAGGAGCAGGCCTACATTGTCGAAGTGATCGGGCGCTGGCTGTCACAGCAGGAAATATAGGGTTTCAAGATGATGCGATTTGAATAGAGATGCCTGTCCGGGCGGACAGGCCAAGACTCCCCGACTGGCAGGGGAGTTTTTATTTACGGCCAATTACCATGGTACACGACGACACGAACCCCTGTACAGTTGTCGATACTTACAAAACGAATCAAGAGCAAGGAGCTGGAGAACCGCCATGAACACAAGTGTTGCCATTGAACAATCCCGCACCGGGCGCGGAAAGCCCATGGAGGTCAAAACGCTCATCCCGTTTTTTGTCATTACCTTTGCCCTGACCTGGGGACTTGCCGCACTTCTGCTCTTCTTCTATGACCAGATCGTTGCCATCTTCGGGGAGACCAACGCGAGCAACCCGCTCTTCATCCTGGCCGTGTATGCGCCCGGTTTTGCCGGGATAGGGTTGGTGCTTTGGCATTACGGGCTGAAGGGACTGGGGAGCTTTCTCCGCCGCCTGACCTTATGGCGGGCGCCGCTGGCCTGGTGGCTCTTCCTGATCCTGGGAATTCCAGCGATCGCCTATCTCGCGGCTGCCATCAAGGGGACCATGAATGATCCATCCCCCTTCGCTCCCTGGTACCTGGTGATCCCGGCC
>JBLMZU010000135.1:0-2952 GCA_050258995.1 Bacteroidota bacterium | reverse complement strand
AGGAGCATAGGCGCTGATGCCCTGGACATACAGACTGGCGATCGTCGGTGACGGATAGGTCACTTCGATCGGCGGGTTGCCGTTGAAGGTATCGCGGTCACCAAAGGCCAGGTAATCCCAGGCCAGAACGATCGGCGTGGCGCCCTGGGCAATCGTGCCTGCCTTGGCTACGACGGGCACGAAGTTTCCAGCATCACTGACCTTCTTGAAGAAGTCGAGGCCGGGCTGGGCATTATCCAGTGAGCCGCCATTCGCAAGCGCTGCGGCAAAAATGGACTGCTGGGCCTGGTTGGAGGTAGTCGGAGGACCAGAAAGAGCAATCTGACCCTTGTATTCCGGCTTGAGCAGGTCTTCCCAGTTCTTCGGGGGATTCTTGACGGTGGCGGTGTTGGTCTCGAGGGCCATCACGCCGTAGTAGCCGCCGGTCCAGTAGCCATCCTTATCCTTGGCAGGCAGGCCGAGAATGGTGTCGGGGATCTTGTCCCAAGTAGAGACCTTGTAAGGCTGGACCTGGCCGGCATCCTTGGCCTGGGGGCCATAGGCATAACCGACATCGATGATATCGGGCGCCTGCGGTCCCTTGTTGTTTTTATTTGCGTCGATGGCCGCCAGCTCGTCGGCCGAACCGGCATTTTCATCCAGGGAGTTGATCTTTACACCTGAGACATTTTCGAACAGTTTGAAAATTTCCCCGTAGTTGGCCCAGGAAGCCGGCGTGGCGATGATGGTCACCATGCCTTCCGCTTTACAGGCTTTGACAAGTGGATCTATGACCGAAGCGGGCACACTGAGCTTCGCACCTCCACCACCACTTGCGGCAGGCGTAGCTGCCTTGGACGCACAACCAGCGAGCATTGCGAGTACCAGCAGCAGCGAGAATACTTCGAACAACAACCTTCTGGTCTTCATACTCTTCTCCTTTATGTTTTGGGTTGTGAGCGCCGTTCGCTCTCTCTCTCGTTTTTGATTATATACCTAACATATCAAACAAGGTTAACCATTTGTTGATTTTTGTTTAACGGTCTACTTCTTCCACCTCCTCATACCAGCGGACACGCGTCCCTACTTTATCACGCATCTGCCACGCCAAGGATTTTGGCGTCGCTTCCATGGCTTGATCGATCTCGGAGATCCGTTTCCGGATCAAACGCCGCTCTGTTTCCGTCAAATTCAGCTTTTCATCCCCGACGACCTCCTGCACCCGTTTCAGGTTGATGGAGGTGGTCTTGTACAGCCCCCAGTCCTGGCCGCATAACCTGGCAATGTAGTCAATATTGATCCGGCCGGCATCGACGTTGCCAGTTTCATTGTAGAGCAGGATCGAGGCAATATCGAGCGCATCCTTGTGGTTGAGGTGCACGATCTGGGCCTTGGAGAGGAGCAGGTCAGCCAGCGGCACCGTGACGGGGTCCAGTTTGAGACGGTCGTTCATGGGCAGTTTATGGCACATCTCGAACTGCCCGACAAACACATCCACATGGCGTTCGCTGTTCGGGTCAAGATAGATCTGGCGCTTGGAGCCGTTCAGCAGGTTAAACCGGCGGTTTGATTCATAACCCATATCCACGAAGAAGGACTCGATTTTTTTTCGGTCTGCATCTGCGACAACAAAGTCCAGGTCCCGGTATTCACGGGAGAAGAACATGGGAAGGTCCCCGCTTTTTACCCGGACTGCCAATCCACCGATTACCCGCAGGAGAATGGAATTCGCACGCGCCGCTTCGAGCAGCCGGTTCATTTCATCAAGGATGTCAGGTAGAATTGGCATAGAAGTTATGGAAGCAATTCTTCTAATAATCTCTCGGGTGATTCTATTTTAACCCCAAACCTTTCCAGTGAGAAACAGGCTTTGGCGGATTCGGCATATGGAAAACGCCGGGACTGCAGCGAGCAGATGGACACGAGCTATAGAGAGGAGACGCCACGATGACACAAACCATAAATGACCTGATGCACAAGGGACTTTTGACCTGCCCGCCCGATACCTCGCTGGGACGGGTCGCCGCCCTGCTGGATGCATATCGCATCCATGCCATCCTGGTCGCAGAGTCGGCCGATGCACCGCCTCTGGGCATCCTGTCTGACTTTGACCTGCTGGCCGGCGAATGGCTTTCGGTGGACGAAACCAGCCTGGATACCATGCGAAAACTGACCGCCCGCGACCTGATGACCTCTCCCATCGAAACCGTGGACCTCCACACGCCCGTGGACGAAACCGTCCAGCGCATGGACGAGAAGGATATCCACCGCCTGCTCGTCACGGAGAATGGACGCCCCGTGGGCATCATCTCGATCTCCGATTTCGTGGCCGGCATCGCCGCCCAGGAGGAGGCCAGGCGTGCAACCGTGGGCGATGTAATGTCCTGCACATTCCTGGTCTGCCAGGAGAACACGCCCCTGCTGTCGGCTGCCCGCACCATGACCCAGGCCGGATGGCGGTCGATCATCGTGGTAAATTCCAAGGGCAAGCTGCGCGGCATCATCACCGGCCGGGACCTGCTGCACCTGGCCGGGCGCAGGGTCGAGGCAGGCATGATCGTCGGCCAGTTGATCAATCGCACGCTGCTCACCACCGATATCAATTCCAGTTTGCAGCAGGCGGCGGACCTGATGATCCAGAATCACCGTCATCGCGTGATCGTCGTCGACCAGGAGGATCACGAGGGCTTTCCGCGGGGCGTGATCTCGTCCATGGATATCGTCGCCGCCATGGGCCGGCCCAATTCCATCTGGCAACGGTAATCTCCATCCTTGCATTCAAACAGGGACAGAAGAGGCGTCTGTCCCTGTTTTTGATTGAATACCAAATCCCTATTGCGTGGAGGACGCACGCCTGCCCCGACGACACAGCCGGATGTGCCAGGCAAATCACTGGCCGGCGCCGGGAGGCAATCTCTTGTCCTGCATGGCAAGTCATCACTTATGAGATTGCTTCGCTCCGCTCGCAATGAC
>JBLMZU010000134.1:0-3187 GCA_050258995.1 Bacteroidota bacterium | reverse complement strand
GGGAAGAGTCCTGCCACTGGCGCAGGCGGCAGGCCTCGCCCCCCTGCTGGGATCGTCGCCAGATGTGGGTGCTGTGGGCTATACCCTGGGCGGCGGCATGGGCTGGCTGGCGCGTAAATACGGCCTGTCGACCGACAGTGTCAACCGTTTTGAGCTGGTGACCGCCGATGGGCGTCTGCTTCAGGCCAGCCGGGAAGAGAACCCGGATCTGTTCTGGGCCTTGCGCGGCGGCGGTGGCAACTTTGGCGTGGTCACCGGCATGGAGGTGCGCCTGTATCCTGTCACAAAAGTGTATGGCGGCAACCTTTACTACCCGGTCAAGATGGCCCGGGAAGTGTATGCGCGCTTCCGCGAGTGGATCGCCCACGCGCCCGAGGAGCTGACATCTTCTGTGGTCATCATGAATTACCCGCCCTTCCCCCAGGTGCCGGATTTCCTGCGCGGCAGGTCTTTTGTGATGATACGCGGCTGTTACTGCGGCACGGACGAAGATGGAGAAAAGCTGCTGCGTTTCTGGCGCAACTGGCAGGCGCCGGTGATCGACGATTTCAAGGCAATGTCATTCTCTGACGTGGCTGCCATCAGCAACGACCCGGTCGACCCGATCCCCGGGCAGAGCAGTGGTGCCTGGCTCAACGACCTCGAGGATGAGACCGTCGATCTTCTCCTGAAATATGTTCTGCCGCAGGGTGGACCTCCGCTGTTGATGTTCGCAGAAGTACGCCATGCGGGCGGCGCGATCGGCAGAGTAGACCCGGGCTCGGCCGCCTACGGGAACCGGGGCGCTGTCCTCAGCCTGCAAATGGTGGGTGCGGCTCCGACACCCGAGGCCCATGTCGCTCTCCGCCAGCACATTGCCCGGTTCAAGGAGGAACTGAAGTCTCATTTGCACGGCGGCGTCTATTTGAACTTTGTGGAAGGCGAGGAGGCCCGCGCCAGCACGCAAAAGGGATATCTGCCTGAGAATTTTGCCCGCCTTCAGATTGTAAAAGCCAAATACGATCCGCAGAATCGTTTCAGCCACAGCTATGACATTTCCCCTGCAGCAGGGATCGGTTAGGGTTCCGGATAAACGCGGAGGGAACAGACCTACTTGTCTGTTCCCTCCGTCGTGCTCTTATCGCGGAGCCTGCCGTGCCAGACATCATGGAAGAAGACGATCGCCTCCTCACAGAGGGAAGGGTTCCGCAGGCCGGCTGGTTGCTCCTGGGAAGGTCCGAGCTGGCGGCGAATATCGCTCAGAGTCCCCTCCCGGAAGATTGGCTGGTTCAAAGGCTTGCAACGTTTCAGCCGCCACAGGAGCTGGCTGACAGGATCAAAGCTTCGCTGAAAAAAGTTCTGTCACAAACCTCTGTAGTCTCCGGATCATCCAGGGTCGAAGTGAGGTTTTACCTTTCAAAGGATGCACAGAAAAGCCGCCCATCAAAGGGCAGCTGGGGGGTTTTCAAGCTGGTAAAAGTTTGCAGGTCGGGGGAGATCGATCAGGCCGTGAAGCATGTGATTGCGTATTATTTATATCTTGAATAAGAAGCAGAATGCAGAGGCTCATGTATTACTGGATTTGCCCATGCTTCCGTCATGCCTGGTCTCTACAGGCACTTTCGCGCATCCCTTCTTTTCCTGACGTCCCAAAAGGAAGTAGACAGGCGCAGCCGGAGGATCTCCCCGGCGATGAGGAGATCCTCCAATAAACGATACGGCGCTGTTGATGTGGTTATGTATTGCTTGCCAGCTTGGGCAGTGACTGCAGGTACAACCAGATCGCCTTCAGCTCATCGTCAGTCAGGTGGCGATACGTCTGCCAGGGCATGAGCTTTGGGTTCAGCTGGTGACCGCCGGGGACGGATCCGGTGCGGATGGCGGTGAGAAACTGCTCCTCGGTCCAATAGCCCGGTTCGCCTCCCGGCGTGATGTTGGGCACCCTGGTGGCCACGCTTGGGTCAGGATGCTTTCCACCGCTCAGGTTCTGACCATGACAGGTGCGGCAGTCGTTGATATTCACCAGGTACTCCCCATATGTTGCGCTGACACCCGCTTCGGGGGCGCTGACGTTCGTCTCATGGCTGACGGCCTCCACCGGTAGTTGACCGAACACTCCCAGGGCCAGCAAAACCTTTGCCACCGGTGTGAACTGGTGACCCCGAGTCTCATGGTCCACCGGCGGGATGGTCTTCAGGTAGGCGATGATGTCGGCCAGGTCTTCATCGCTGAGCCGGGAGGTGGCGGGGACGGCTGGCATGTAAATCGGCCTGCCCTGCGGGTCGATCCCATGCCGCAGCGCCCGTACATAATCCTCATCCGAGGTGAACTCACGTCCAATACCGCCCCGACCGGCCGTCAGATTTGCCGAGTCGATGCTGCCGAAAGGCTGCATGGCAAACCAGTTGTTGACCCCGCTCAGGTCGGCTCCATGACAGTCGACGCACAGCACTTCGACGCGATGCTGACCACTGACGATCGCCGATTCATCGGTGGGAATGGTGAGATTGGAGGGCGGGAACTCATAGGTTTTGTTCAGCCGGCTGTTACCGATCAAAAAGAGAACCACGCCGGCCAGCAGGACAAGCCCGAGCAGCGAACCGAGGATCAACCCGATCCATTTCATTATCCTTTTCATGTGAATCTCTCCTGACTGATGGTTTCGTATGCTTGGAATCTTATCTTTTCAAGAAAGGCTTTGGTCTCGTGAACCCACACAAAGCACTGGACAAAAAGTAGTACAATTGCCCAACTCTTTTGGGAATCCCTATCAATCGTTTTTCAATATGGATGCTTCCTTCGGTAACTGGGTCAGACGCCGACGCAAGTCCCTTGACTTAACACAGGATGAACTGGCGATGCGGATTGGATGTTCCACATCGCTCATTTTCAAGATCGAGTCGGATGAGCGCCGCCCCTCCATTCAAATAGCCAGGCTCCTGGCCGAACATCTGGAAATACCCCCCGAGCAACGTGAATCCTTTCTGAAAGTCGCCCGCCAGGAAAAGCTGGTGGACAGCCTGGATGCACTGCCGCCTCCTTCCACGCCCCGGGCTTCCCCTGTGATCAACCTGCTTTCGCCCAGCCTGCCGGTTCCTTTGACGCCGCTTATTGGTCGGGAGCATGAGCTGCAGGTCATCCTGCAGCAGATCCAGGATCCATTTTGCCGGCTGCTGACCCTTACCGGCCCCGGAGGGGTTGGCAAGAC
>JBLMZU010000133.1:0-11278 GCA_050258995.1 Bacteroidota bacterium | reverse complement strand
TGAAGAACGAATATGGCAACAATTTTTAGCGAAGGCGACAGATTATCCCGACGCACCGATTTATCATTTCGGAAGTTATGAGCCAAAGGCCATTCGCCTGTTGTCAAAAAGAAATTCAACTGATACTGATTGGCTGAAGAAGCGTCTTATTAATATTAATTCTTATGTTTTTGGTAAGGTGTATTTTCCTGTCAGATCAAACAAATTGAAAACAATTGGAAAATTCATCGGTGCAACGTGGACATCGCGCGATGCATCAGGACTTCAAAGTCTTGTCTGGCGACATCTGTGGGAAGAAACGTTGAATGATGAATATAGACAAAAGCTGCTTCAATATAATCAAGAAGACTGTAATGCTGTTCGTTTACTCCTAGATGAGCTGTGTAAAATACAGTTGACCGCTGATTCAGCGGCCAACATAGATTACGCCAATCATCCAAAGAAAGAAGCTACAAAGGAGGGAAAAGAAATTCATGACCAGCTTGAAACCATACTCCAGTTTGCACAAACGAGCTATGACAAAAAGAAGATCAGTTTTCGGCAAAAGCAACAGGAAGAACACAGAAAGCGTGGGGCCCCCAAAGGGCATATTGGCTATCAAAGGGTTGTTCCAGAAGCACAGAATACGATCAACCTGCCATGCCGGGAAAAATGTCCTCGGTGTGAAGATCAGATTCTCCATACGTCAGACATATTCACTCAAAAAACAGTTATCGATTTGTTTTTTTCAGAAGGTAGTTGTACAAAAACAATCAAAAAATTCGTTGGATGTAAAGGTTATTGTTCTCAGTGTAGACACTATTATGACCCTGACATCTTAGATGAGTATGGAGAGCCAATTTTCGGCCATGGTTTTCAGTCATTATTTGGACGTGGACTTCAATCTTGGGTGGTTTATCAAAGGCTGGCTTTGCGAATGCCATATGAGAGCATTATTCAATCATTGGAGGAACAATTCAGTGAGAGCATGAGCAAAGCCACAATAGTCAGAATAGTGAAACTTTTCGCAGAGTATTATTCCATCACTGGGGAAATATTAGCTCAGGACCTATTGGCAAGCCCATTTATACATGTCGACGAAACAAAGGTGAATGTTGAGGGTACAGATCATTACATATGGGTGTTCACAGATGGTAACCATGTTGTCTTTCGGTGGACTGAGAGCAGAGAATCAGCCATCGTGCGTGAATTTTTAAAAAACTATAAGGGTGTGTTGATATCGGATTTCTATGCTGGCTACGACTCTGTCAGCTGCAGGCAACAAAAATGTTTAGTGCATTTGATCCGTGACCTTAATGATGATTTATGGAAATCCCCATTTGATGGTGAATTTGAAGGATTTGTTTTGAAAGTAAAAAACCTGCTTGTGCCTATTCTCGAAGTCGCCAGTGAATACGGTTTGAGGGAAGAATACCTTAGCGGGTTCAGACCCGATGTTTCTGATTTTTACGAACGCAATATAGACAACAACCATTATTGCTCAGAATTAACGCTCAAATACCAAAAACGCTTTAAGCGTTACCGACAGAGTTTATTTACTTTTCTTGAGACCGACTCGATCCCTTGGAATAACAATCAGGCAGAAAGGGCATTAAGGCATATTGTTATACAAGCATCGATATCACAAACTTTCTATAAATCTGTTGTTCAACACTATCTATTACTATTGGGACTTATGCAATCATGCCGCTGTCAAGAAAAATCATTCTTGAAGTTCCTTCTTTCGGGTGAGAGAGAAATCGACGCATTCAAGGGAACAAGCCAACTTGTCACTTCAAGAATTGTCAGTTCCCAATAGCCATGTGCAAAAAAATCTTTCTGCGACACAAAGTGGTATCATCACCCTATGACAACAGCCACCGCCCAAGCCTTTGCTAATATAGCTTTCATCAAATATTGGGGCAACCGCGACAACGCCCTGCGCATCCCTATGAACGGGTCCATCTCGATGAACCTGGACGGGTTGTTCACCCAGACCACGGTCAGCTTCCAGCCGTCGCTGCCGTATGATGAGCTGGTGATCAACGGGCACGAGGTGGCTGGCCCGGGACGGGAACGGGTGTCCTATATTCTCGATCTCATCCGTGAGAAGGCAGGCATCCAGGAACGCGCCGAGGTGATGACCTCCAATAACTTCCCGTCGGGCGCGGGGATCGCCTCGTCCGCTTCGGCGTTTGCAGCGCTGGCCCTGGCGGGGAGCAGGGCCGCGGGGCTTGATCTCAGTGAACAGGAGCTCTCCCGGCTGGCGCGGCGCGGGTCGGGTTCGGCGGCGCGCTCGATCCCGGGCGGATTTGTCGAGTGGCAGGCCGGGACCTGTGATGAGGACTCATTCGCCTATTCAATTGCAGATACGGATCATTGGAAGCTGGTGGATTGCGTGGCTGTTGTCAGCGCCTCCCATAAAAAGACCGGCTCCACCGAGGGACATTCACTCGCCCCGACCAGTCCCCTTCAGGAGGCGCGCCTGGCGGATGCGCCGCGCCGGCTCGAGCTCTGCCGCAGTGCGATCTTGAACTGTGACTTCAGCGTCTTTGCATCCATCGTCGAGCTCGATTCGGACATGATGCACTCGGTCATGATGACGTCCACGCCTGCGCTCCATTACTGGAAGTCTGCCTCGCTGGAGGTCATGAACCAGGTACGCGCCTGGAGAGCGGAGGGGATCCCGGCCTGTTACACCGTGGATGCCGGGCCGAACGTGCATGTGATCTGCCCGGAGAGCGAGGCGCATATCGTCGACAGGCAGCTGCGGGAAATCCCAGGCGTGCAGGATGTGCTGGTGGCGCGCGCCGGAGCGGGAGCGCAAATTGTGAATAACGGGGACGACTAAACAAAATCGCCAGCAGTACAACTGCTGGCGGAACAGGAAACAATAAAAAGACTTTGCTCTTCGTGTCCTTGATGTTTAAGAGATTCACTCCACGGAAATAATAAACTGGTAGTGCGGCTGACCGCCCTCCTGTATCTCGACTTCCAGGTTGGGGAACCTGTTTCGGATCACATCTGCAATGCGGTTGGAGTCAACGTGGGTCATGTCCTCACCGTAGAACAGGGTGACCAGCTCGTGCTCCTCTGCATTCACTTTTTCCAGAAATGCCAGGATGCCCTCCTCCACCGATCCGGCTGAGGCCACCAGCCTGCCGTCCAGGAGGGCGATCACCTGACCGGTCTCGACCTTGACGCCATCGATCTCCACCGAGCGCGTGGCCGTGGTGATCTCCCCTGTCCGGACGTGCTCCATAGATTTGGTCATTTTCTCGGCAACGGCAGCCAGGTCTCCATCAGGCTGGAGCGAGAGCATGGCAGCCAGACCCTGAGGGATGGTTCGGCTGGGCACCACCTCGACCTGCTTGATGGTCACACTCTTGGCCTGGTTGGCGGCCATCAGAATGTTTTTGTTGTTGGGCAGGATGATCACCTTGTCGGTTGGGAGATTCTCAAACGAACCCAGGATATCCTGCGTGGAGGGGTTCATCGTCTGCCCGCCCTCGACGACGGCCGCCACACCCAGGCTGGCAAAGATGCGACTCAATCCCGCGCCCGGGGAGACAACCACCACGGCGATCTGCCCCGGCTCCACCGCCGCAAATTTGATCCGGGCAGCCTTGCTCTTCTGGATATCATCCATCTGCGCCAGCAGGTTTTCCATGGCGACCTTTGTGATCGTACCGATCCCCATGATGTAGTCGATCGGCTCGTAGCGCTTCTCCAGAGGCACATGGATGTGCATGCGGTACATGCCTTCGCCTTCCCCGACCTGGATGGACGTCCCCATCTCCTCCAGCTTCCCATAGAATTTATGCAGGTTGAAATCGCTCGAGGGCAGGAAGTCCACAACCACTTCGTAATCCTGTCCCTCCTCGACGACTTCCATGGCGTTCTCCATCTGCATGCTCGAGATCGGCTGGACCGTCATCATGGGGGTTTCCAGGGATTCTCCATAGACGTGTCTTAACATGCCCTCCATGATAAAGTACAGGCCCTTGCCCCCTGAATCGACCACGCCTGCCTGCTTGAGGACCGGCAGCAGATCGGGTGTTTTCTGGACCCATTCATCGGCCGCCCGGACGGCGACCTCCAGGATGGTGATCGGGTCATTCGTGGAAGAGAGGGCGGCCTCCGCCGCCTCAGCCATTCCGCGGGCGACGGTCAGGATGGTCCCCTCGACCGGGCGGACGACGCCCTTCTAGGCCGTATCGCGGGCCTCGACAAGGGCCCTCACAAAGGTTTCCCCGTCCAGCACTTCCCGGCCGTGCACGCCGCGGGCGAACCCACGCCACAGCTGGGATAGGATCACACCCGAGTTGCCGCGTGCCCCCATCAGCGCGCCCTTCGACACGGCCGCAGCCATGTCGCTGACGCTGCGATGGCCCAGGTCCTTGATCTCGTTCCAGGCCGACTGCATGGTCAGCACCATGTTCGTGCCGGTGTCGCCATCCGGGACGGGGAAGACGTTCAGCGCATTGACCGTCTGCTGGTTGGTGCGCAGCCAGATCATGCCCGCCTCCACCAGGCGCTTCATCGACTGTCCATTGATCTGTTGTTTTCTTAATTTCTCAACGCGTGCGGTATCCACTGCCATGACGTTTATTTGCTCCTAATCCATATTGCTGATGCGCAGTCCCGCCACATGAACGTTGATCGTGTTCACCCGGAGGCCG
Organism: Bacteroidota bacterium; assembly: GCA_050258995.1. Taxonomy (GTDB): domain Bacteria; phylum Chloroflexota; class Anaerolineae; order Anaerolineales; family Villigracilaceae; genus Defluviilinea. Next base: position 6,617 of record JBLMZU010000133.1, on the reverse strand, counting down.
AGGGCCTTCTCGACGTGGTATCGTACCGTATTGGCCACACTCTCCGCCACCGAGTTGATCCGTGTGCCATACTCAACAATGATATGGATCTCGATATCGATATCCTCTCCATTGTAACTGACCGAGATGCCGCGCGTCGGCTCACGGGTGATCGCTGTGACGATCCCATCGGCGATGTTCTTCGGTGCCAGTCCCACCACGCCATACGATTGCAGGGTTGCGTGGTATGCAATGCTCGCCACAGCGGCCGGAGAGATGTGGATCCCGCCCAATGATGTCGTTTCGTCGCCCATAGGTCTCCTCTTGTGTCTATTGTCTCACGCCCATAATTGCTTGTCTTGGCTCAATTGCGAGCTGAGGCATTATATATTAACATCCTGCCTTGAATAAGGTTGCGATGTATGGTAAAATGCCCTGCCTTCAAAAAAGGCCTTCGAACCTCGCTTCACTCGGAATTATAGCAAGAAAGGAAGTTCTTCAGAATGGCTAAATGTTCAAACTGCGGAAAGACCACCACCTTTGGGCATAACCGCTCGTTTTCCCAGCGCGCCACCAATCGTACCTTCAAGCCGAATTTGCAGAAGACGATTGTGATGGAAAAAGGCCACAAGGTCCACAAGGTTTTGTGCACCAAGTGCATCAAGGCGATGGGCAAAGTCACTGCCTAAGGTCTGGCATCCCCTCGAACAAAGGTCACGGCGCTGGTCGTGATTTTTGTTTTAAGGGGGTTATCGGGCATCCACCGAAACGTCCGCGACCCCGCCTGCCATCGGCGGGGTGATCGCGTCCCGCAGGGATTGGATCCCCGCCTGTATCCCGAAGGGATTTTTGAAAACGGCGGTCGCGGATACGAAGGCGGTCGCCCCGGCCTTTTTCATCAGGGGCAGGGTTTGGACGTCGATGCCGCCATCCACTTCCAGCCAGGCGGATGATCTGATTTCATCCAGAATTTTGCGAACTTCTGCCACTTTGGCAATGGTTTCAGGCATAAAGCTCTGCCCCGAATAGCCTGGGTTGACGCTCATCACCAGCACCAGGTCCGCCTCCCCCAGGAAGGGCTCGATCGCGCTGACCGGCGTGGCCGGGTTCAGGACCACGCCCGCCCAGCATCCCAGGGACTTGATCTGTTTCAAGGTACTGAAAAGATCCGGGCAGGTCTCCACATGGACCGTCAGGCCGCTTGCGCCTGCCTTTGCGAAGACCTCGATATAACGCTCCGGCTTTTCGATCATCAGATGCACATCGAGAGGCATCCGGCTGGCGCGCCGGCAGTGCTGCACGATGAAAGGCCCCATGGTGATGTTGGGGACAAAGTGGCCGTCCATGACGTCCACATGCAGCCAGTCCGCGCCGGCCGATTCGCACTCGGCGATCTGTTCCCCCAGGCGGGTGAAATCGGCAGAAAGAATGGAAGTGGAAATTATATATTTTTTCGACATGTTATTAAAAAACGCAGGTGACAGTTTTGCCTTGAAATGGGGACTGTCACCTTATTTAACGAGGGTTGTATAAAAAGTATATATATATCCAGAAGGGAACCAGCCCGCCGACCATGACAAGCACCAGCAGGCCGAGCACCACTGCACCCCAGTCTATCTCCTCAAAGGATGATTCCGGGATGGCGTTGTACACGGGCTCAGGCCGCGGGTCCGATTTCCGGGGAGCGGCTACAGGCTGGGGGACTGTCTCCGGCTGCCGATAGGTGGTCACAGCCTCGGGAGTCAGATTCAGCGCCGGCGTGGGCGGGATATCCTCCTGGGTGCCGAAGCGCAGGAGGACGCGCCCCAGCTGGTCCGCAGTGCGATAGCGGGCAGACGGCTCCTTGGAGAGCACCTTCAACACGATCTGCTCCAGCGCGGTGGGGATGTCAGGAACATACTCGCTCAGAGGGATGGGGTCTGCCTGCAGGTGCAAAAGCGCCAGTTCCTCGCTGGTGGGAGCCGTAAACGGCAGGGCGCCCGTCAGCACTTCATACAGGACAATGCCCAGTGAGTAGACATCCGACGCCGGGGAGGGTGCCTCCCCTACCGCCTGTTCAGGCGAAAAATACTGCGGCGAGCCCCAGACCACATCGGCACGCTCATCAGGCAGGATCGTGGAGAGGGCGCGGGCGATGCCGAAGTCCGTGACCTTGAGACGGCCATCCGGTGTGACGATCATGTTGTGCGGCTTGATGTCGCAGTGGACGAGGCCGGCACGGTGGGCATATCCGATCCCGGCGCAGGCCTGCACGATCAGCGGAATGGCCTCCTGGTAGGGATAGCGACCACGCTGGCGCAGGAGGGTTTTGAGATCCTTGCCCGGAACATATTCCATGACGATGAAGAGCTGTCCCAGATCCAGGCCGAAATCATGGACGGTGACGATGTTGGGATGGGAAAGGTTGGCGGCGGCGCGCGCCTCCTGGCGGAAGCGCTGCTGGAAGGATTCATCCTGCGAATATTCCTCATGCAGCAACTTGATGGCCACATAACGTTCCAGCATGAGATCGCGCGCCCGGAAGACATCCGACATGCCGCCATGTCCCAGGCGCTCGAGCAGCTGGTAACGATTGTTGAGGACAATCCCTTCTTCCATGATGAAAAGATTATACCAGCCCCCTCCCAGCCTCCTCGATTTTCCGGCTGAAGCAGGTCGAAAAAGGAGGAGGCTGCCAAAGGCGGGTGGGGGCGGGTTATAATCCCGCCCATGCGTAGTGCTGTTGTTGTATATAACCCGGCTGCAGGAAGGTTTCCGGTCGAGCCGTTCATCAAGTCGGTCGTCGACGAGCTTGAGACATCCGGCTGGCAGGCGGAGGCAGTGGCGACGCAAAGCGGACCCCATACGATCGAGCTGGCCCGGAAGGCGGCAGACGAAAAAAAGGACGCGGTCTTTGCGGTCGGCGGCGATGGGACGATCGGGAATGTTGTCAACGGGCTGATCGGCTCGGAGACCGCCCTGGGCGTCCTGCCGGCAGGGACGGCCAACGTGTGGAGCATCGAGCTGGGCCTGGCTCCCTTCGCCTGGACGCGGCCCTGGGTGCTGCGAAAAAACACATCCCTGCTGGCAAATGCGCCGGCCTGCTATATAGATGTAGGCATGTGCAATGAATACTCGTTCATGATGTGGGCCGGCATCGGCCTGGACGCGATGGCCATCCACGCCATGGAGCCGCGCATTCGCCTGGAAAAATTATTTAACGCCCCGGAGTTTGCGGCAAAGACCGTCATGCAGACGGCGCAGTGGAACGGCATCCGCCTGCGGCTGTGGGCCGATGGCCAGGAAGTGGAGGGGAACTATATCCTGGCGGTCTCCACCAACATCCGTCACTATCTCGGCGGACTGTCGAAGCTGTCGCCGGATGCCTATCTTGACGACGGGCTGCTCGATATCTGGCTGTTCAGCGGGAACAATCTGGGCGATGTGCTGCGTCATGTATACGACATGTGGCGTGGCCTGCATCTGACCTCGGACATGGCACGCTGCATCACGTTCCAGGACCTGCGCATCGAAGCCGATTCGCCCTACCTGGTCCAGACCGATGGAGAGCCGCGCGGCTCAACGCAGACCGCCAAGATCACCGTCCGCTCGCGTGCACTGCGGATGCTGATGCCGCCGCGCGGCATGAGCCTGTTGAAAAATACATCCTAAAGAATATCGATGAACCTTCGCCCCTACCTTAATCGCTGGGTTTTTCTCGGAGCGATCGTGCTCGCGGGACTGTTGACCCTGATCACTGCTGTTTCCATTGGATTAACTTCTGCGCGTCAAAACGCCGCTGTGGGTTTTGCCCCTGCCGACCTGACCGTGATCGCCGCCCCGACCGCCACCTCCGGCGCCCCGCCAACGCCGACGATTGATCCCTTTGCACCCACCCCTGTCCCAACCGGCATCGCGCTGGGAAACTACGTGCAGATCAAAGGGACCGAGGGCGAAGGCCTGCGCATCCGGGCTCAACCTGGATTAAACGGAGAGTCGCAATTCCTCGGCTATGATTCAGAGGTCTTCCTCGTCAAGGACGGCCCGCGAGAAGTGGACGGGTTTGTCTGGTGGTACCTGGTGGCTCCCTATGATGAGACGCGTGCCGGCTGGGCCGCGGCCGACTTTCTGAGCTACGTACCGGCACCCGACGCAGCCCCCAGCCCGACCCCCTAATGAAGCGGAGAAGGATACAACATGAACGAGAGACCAACTGGCATTACAGCAAATAAGAAGAACAAGGAATTTACTGTCACCTGGAGCGATGGGCATACGAGTGTGTATCCCTTTGAATTACTGCGGGCGGCCTGCCCGTGCGCGTCCTGCCGCGGCGGACATGAGAACATGAAGTCCGAACCAGATGCGGAGGTGTTCGACGTGCATCTGGGCGATACCCCGTCCACGCGGATCAGCAACGTGGTCGCGGTGGGATCGTATGCGCTGACCATTGTCTGGGAGGACGGGCACGATTACGGCATCTATAACTGGCATTACCTGCGGGCGTTGTGTCCCTGCCCGGAAGACCGGGCGAAGTATGGAAGGAAATAAGGAATCAAAGAGCGACTGAGAAACCAGCCGCTCTTTTTATTTTGCATGTTCAGTGGGAGCCAAAACAGGCATCCTCCATGGGGGTAAATTCCCTGAAGATCACCAGTCCATCATAGACCTGGCTGGCAGGAATATCCGGATACACGGACGGTAATCCAATTTTTGCATTTTCACCCGTTCGCAGATCGGCATAAAGCATCCCTCGATCAGGATACGTTTCGAACCAGGAAGTCAGAGAAGCTCCATCTTCAAAGCGATATCCATCCACTCCTTCATACCCCTGGATCCCCTCCTTGTAGTCAAAGGATTGCCCGTGCCAAAATCCCTTCCCTGACGCACCCAGAATAGACAATGAGTAAACCTTTGTCCCATTATCGTTCAAGCGTTGCGCCCATGAGGTCAAACCTTCCCCGAGAAAATCGGAGGTCTTCATCCCATGGCCTCCTCCAAAGAACACCAGGATAGGGTGGCCATTCAGCTCAGATAAAACGGACTGGACATTTTTGGTGATCACATCCTCACGGATCGGTCCAAAATATTTCTGTAAACCTATGGGGATGTTTTCATCCAGCCGGTTTCCCATGTTGTACCATTTCAATGACAGATCCACAGTCTCCAGCTCGTCGAGGATAGCGGGCTGGTCGGCGGAAGCCTTTTTGAGCTCCGTGACCAGCGCCTTTCGCTGATTGGGCGACCAGTCCGTAAACGCCACCAATGTCGGCAGGGAGATGGATGCAGCAGCGGATCCCAATCGCTGGTGCAGCTCCTGGAGATGCAGGTAAATTGTCGGAAGTGGAGAATCAAGATCGACCAGGTGCACACGCACCTTTTCTTCGGCAGGAAGGGCTGCATTGAATTCACGGATCTGTCCCAGGATGTCTGCTCTCAGGCAGAGGTTATGCGGCAATGCATCCGCAATCCCCAGAAGGTATTCATTGGCCTCCGTTTCATAAGCCTGGTCCTCCTCCAAAATCACATCCCGCACGCCTGCTTCTTTATACAATCTCTCCAGACAGGACTGGAAGACCTGCTTGGTCTGTTGATTCCCGTGGGTCTCTCCCACAAAATAAACATCATAGCCGGAAGTGGGGAACGGAAAATCCTTCAGATCGTTACTTATGTATATCCCGGGACGCACTTCTGTATCAATCATCCTCGGTGTGGGAGCTGGTTTTGTTATCTCCGAGGTTTTCTGTACTCCCTCATTACATCCGGTGACCGCCAGTGCCACCAAGAAGATGCACACCAAAAGTCTTTGTTGCATGGTATCCCTCCCGAATTTTGTCTGCACCAAAATTGTATGGCAAATCCAGGGCACGGAGAAAATGTTCATCAGCATCAATCTCCCATGACAAAAGACCTGAAGTCCCGGCAGACAAGAGACCACACCACGCATTAATAAGGGCTAAATGCCGTTTAATATTTTTCTGCCTCGGTTATAATCCCTTCGCCTTCGTCACTCTTCGGGGTTCAGACTTCGAACGAGAAAGTTTCAAATGAAAATCCTGACAGTTCTTACATACTATCGCCCGCACACCTCCGGGCTCACCATCTATGCCGAGCGCCTGGCCAAAGCGTTCGCAAAACGCGGCCACCAGGTGACGGTAATGACCGCGCAATATGACCCTTCCCTGCCGCGCCAGGAAACCATGGACGGCGTGAAGATCCTGCGCGTGCCGGTCATGGCGCGGGTCAGCAAGGGTGTGCTCGCGCCGACATTCGGCTGGGTGGCCACCCGTCTGGTGGCGGACCATGACGTTGTCCAGATGCATCTGCCACAGTTCGATGCACCCGGCGTGGCGATGCGCGCCCGCCTGCTCCGCAAGCCGGCCGTGCTGACCTATCACTGCGACCTGCTGCTGCCTCCCGGGGCTTTCAACCGCGTGGTCAACACAGTGGTGGATTTCCAGAACAATATGGCGGGCAGGCTGTCGAACCACATCGTGACCTACACCCAGGACTACGCCGACAACTCCCCATACCTTTCACGCTACAAATCAAAGCTGACACCGATCCTGCCGCCGGTGGAGTTGCCTGAGCCACTCCCGGGAGCAGTCAAGGGTTTTGCCCAGGAACATCGCGTCCCGGAACGGCGTCCTGTGATTGGCATG
>JBLMZU010000132.1:0-3538 GCA_050258995.1 Bacteroidota bacterium | reverse complement strand
TCTGCGCGAACCTGAATTTCTGGCTCTGTTGCGTTTACTACTGGCCCAGGGAGATTATGAAGCTTCGCTTACTTTGAGCAAGCGCTTGCTTCATCAAGCCGAAACTGGCAAGCGAGCGGGGCGGGTCATTGAAGTGCTTGTTCTTCAAGCACTTATCTTTCAAGGCATAAAAGACCTGGCCCGGGCCCTGGCGGCGCTGAAGAGGGCTCTTTCTCTGGCCAGACCGGAAGGGTATATCCGCACCTTCGTGGATGAAGGTGAGCCCATGGTCAGGTTGCTACACCTCGCTAGATCGCAGCAGATTGAGACGGAGTATGTTACGGCCCTTCTGTCTGTATTTGAAAAGACCGCTGATCCAACCCAGCCACCGCCCAAACTTCTGACCGCGCGTGAGGTGGAAGTCCTGAATCTCATCAAAGCCGGCTGTTCCAACCAGGATATTGCCGATCAATTGGTTATCTCCATGCCCACCGTGAAACGCCATATCAGCAATATCTATACCAAACTGGGAGTAAAGAGCAGGACACAAGCCATCTCCATCGGGAAAGAACTGAAATTATTCGAGTGACCTGTCATAGTTGTTGGTAGGCCAGAAACTGGCAGCGAACATGTATCGCTGCCAGTTTTTTTATTCCCTGGCTTGACAAAAGTGGAGGGATGTACTTTTTCTCTCAGAATAAATACAACCCCATCTGCAACCTTCAGACGATGAACCTTTGATGGCAAACTGCTACATTAGGGTCAGAGGAAATATGGCCAACAAGACTGATAAAAACAAACCAGATCAATCCATTCCGACCACTGGCGCTCAAACAGACTTCTACGAGATCCGGATTAAGGGGCAATTGGATGAAAGCTGGTCGGACTGGCTGGAAGGATTTGAGGTGACGCTGTTGGAAAATGATGAAATGATCATTTCCGGGTACATCAGGGACCAAGCTGCTCTGATGGGGATCTTGAACAAGCTGGTTCGCCTCAACCTGCCCTTGCTATCTGTCAACGAAGTCGATCGAAATGAAATTGTAGAAGGAGAAAGAAATGGAAAATCAGCAAGCATTGAATCGCAGACTTGAGTCCATCGGGTGGGGAGCATTTTTCGTCTGGTGGGGCGTGACAGAGCTGTTCCAATCCCTTCCTGAGGGGATCGGAGCGATTGGCATTGGCCTGATCCTGCTTGGCTTGAATGCCGTGCGCTCACGGAACGGCCTTCCAACCAGTGGATTCACAACGACATTGGGCGTCCTGGCGCTGGTGTTGGGTGGCCTGGAACTGGCACAACATGTTTTGCATCTACCCTTTGAGATCCCTGTGTTCGGAATCCTTTTGATCGTGTTGGGCATGATCATCCTGGGACGCGAACTGACGGGTAAAAGATCAGAAAATGTATCCAGCCTGTAAGAGTGTTTGAACAGAATCCAACGGAGGAGGAAGCCATGAAAGTCTTGACCGTATATGCGAATCCCAACCCGCGCTCATTTTGCCATGCAGTTCTCGAGCAATTCTCCCAGGGCCTGGCAAGCGCAGGGCATACTAATGAGGTGGTCGATCTTTACGCGATGAAATTCAATCCGGTTCTCCAACCCGGCGACTATGCATGCTGGATCGATGAGACTGTGCCCATGGAAACCTTGAAAGGTATGGTACACAGTTCCACCAGCGGCGTCCAGCGATGGGCACTGGAAAGATGGCTTCGAAATAAGGAAATTCCTGACGTCGTCAAACTCGTTCGCAGGTTCAGGCCCAGGGATATCGTGGAACAGCAGCAGAAAATCGCCGTAGCTGACGGCCTGGCGATCATCGCTCCTGTCTGGTTTGTGGGTTTTCCGGCGATCCTGAAAGGCTGGATCGAACGAGTCTTCACCTACGGGTTTGCCTATCACCTCACCGCAGAGGGCTGGAATGGCGAGATCGGCGGCCGGATTCCACTCTTCAAGCAGGAAAAAGCCCTGATCATGAGCACAACCCTGTTCAACGAAAAGGCCTACCATGCGGGTCTCGGCGATGCCATGAAGAGGCTGATCGACGATTTTGGGTTCCGATATCCAGGGATCAAAAAAGTAGAACATGTTTACTTCTACTCTGTCGGCGCGGTGGATGTTGCCGTGCGGCAGGACTATTTGCAGCAGGCCTTTTGCCTGGGCAAGGATTTTGCACTGTGAGCAAAGCATAATGCTAACCAAAAACTGTTGAGGGTTAGGAGTTTTTGATGGACAAGAATCAACAATTATTCACGAGGCCTGCACCTAATTGGGTGTACTGGGGACAGAGCGCATCCAACCTGATCAGGATGGGCCACTGCGCCCCGACCGTCATGCAGACACTCCTGGACGTTTCAGGCGAGCAAAAGCAATGGCTGGTCAAATTGATTTCTGGAATGCCAGGCGGCATCGGCAATACCGGGTTTGAATGCGGCGCGGCCACAGCGCCTCTTGTACTGATGGGATTACGATATGGGCTGCACGAGAAGGACCAGGGGCTTCCGGTAATTGTCGATCGGGGCTATGGCCTATGTCGGCAATTCACTGCTTGTCACAAGACCCTGGAGTGCAAGATGATCCGCGGCAAGGATCGATTCCCGAAACACTGCATCCGACCCGTCTGCTTATCTCCACAGATGTATTTCGCTTCAATAGCCGATCACAGCCAGCCTGCCATCCCGGCCGATGTACGGGCATCATACTGCCGTATTTATTCCTATTTTGAAGAACAAAACTTTCACTGTGCCCGAGCTGTGCTCGAGAATCTTGGTGGAACGACTTCCAAACGAGAAGAGCTGTTAGATGCCGTCTCCGCATTTATGGGCGGTACCCTGTTCATGGGCATGACGTGCAGCGCATTTGTCGCAGGCGTAATGGCCGTTGGGTTCCAATCCGGGGAAATCGAAAACAGTCCATCCAGGGTTATTCAAATGCTCTACAGGATGACAACCGGTGGAGATGCCTTCGATGAAAGGATCAATAAATTCAACCGCACCATGAACGCTGGATACCGTTTGTCACGGTGGTTCACCAGAGAGTTCGGCAGCACGCTATGCGGTGCGATCACAGGGTGCGATTTTTCGACCAAGGATGGAGTCACGAAATATATTGAGAACGAAGGTGTAACGAGATGCAGGCATATCGCTCAATTGGTCGCCGGAGAAATCGAGAACATGCTGCAAACTTTACAGTAATTTACTCGGAACATTTACCATAAACCATGTGATAGGCTACCCTGCTTTCACAACTCAATAATGTTGGGTGAATATTGATTTATGAAAGTGGTAGCCTTCCTGCGACAATGGATATGAACAGTCTTTACTCTCGCATAACACTACAACTTGAATCTTAATCATGATTCCGTTACGTCTATTGATGACCAACAAGATTTACAGCTGGGGCGTCTATCTAAACCAGCGCACCCTGGAAGTCCAGTTTTGATTGTTTCGAAAAGACTTGGACATTCAAAATCCTGCATAGCGATTGATGTTTACGGACATCTATACCTTACACGGTGACAAATTGCGCTTTTTCAAAGAGTTGAAAGCGCAAGGTGAGCA
>JBLMZU010000131.1:0-8814 GCA_050258995.1 Bacteroidota bacterium | reverse complement strand
ATTCCGTACTTGTCGCATAGGGCGCGCACGCCCTGCATGTATCCCTGGGGTGGAATGATAATACCGTTCGTGCCGGTCACCGACTCCATCAAAATGGCGGCGATGGTCTGCGGACCCTCGTATTGGATGATCTCCTCCAGATGATTGAGATAATCCAGGGCAAACTCCTGCTCCGAGATATCCGGGTTGCTGCGGTGGAAGGTCGAGCGGTAGCGATAGGGATCGAGAAAGTGGACAGTGCCTGTCATCAGGTTCGGCTCCCAGGCGAGGCGGCGCGGGTCGCCGGTCGCGGCCATGGCCCCGGCCGTTGCCCCGTGGTAGGAGCGATAGCGGGCCAGGATCCTGTGCCGTCCGGTATAGCCGCGCGCCAGCTTGATGGCATTCTCATTGGCATCCGCACCGCCCAGAGTGAAAAGGATCTTGCTCAGTGCCTGGTGCGGAGTTACCTCTGCCACCATTTTGCTCGCCAGGGCCCGGACGCGGGTTGTCATGCCGGGCGCGGCATAGGGAAGCTGCGCGGCCTGCTCCTGCATGGCCCGGATCACCCGTTCATTCCCATGGCCGATGTTGACACACATGGTCATCGAGTTGAAATCCAGGTAGCGCCGGTCGTCCACATCCCAAAAATGGACGCCCTGGGCACGTTTTACGACAATTGGATTGACCTTTGCCTGCGCAGACCAGGTGTAAAAAACGTGCTCCTTGGAAACGGGGAGTATTTCTTCGTCAGGGAGATCGAACATGGAATCGCCTCTTTGTAGGGCAGGTTTGCAGCCCGCCAGATTTTGTATCGCAGGTGCTTTCACAAGGGAAGTGTGACGGCACACTTGAAAAGAATTATAACCCTCCACATTTGCACAAATTATGATAAACTACAGCCCGCTAGAAACATAGGTACGTCACAAACTACGTGCCTTTCCGCTCCAGGCGGACCCACGGTTCGAACTGGAGCTATCCCATGGAAAGGAGGTCATCCCTCATGCGCAAATACGAACTCGTTTGCATTGTTCAGCCCGAGCTGGACGAGACCGCATTTAAAGGTGTGGTCGACCGTGTATCCGCCTGGATCACGGAGGCAGGCGGTACAGTGGATAAAGTGGATATCTGGGGCCGCCGACGTCTGGCATATCAGATCCGCAAACAGCGAGAAGGTCAGTATGTTCTTATGAACGTCACCCTCGACCCGAAATCCACCAGTGAAATCGAGCGTAACATCCGTTACCTCGAAACTGTCCTGCGACACATGCTTTCTGCTGTGTAAGCATATTATTTTGAGACCTCTCGGTTTTACCGCTTGAATGTTTAAGCCATAACTTTTAGCTGAATTTGTTGTTTAAAATTCAAATATCAAGTTTGGGAATTTATGCGGTATAGGTAACAAGGAGAACGAACATGAGCCGAGGCCTGAATAAAGTACAAATTATTGGTCATCTGGGAAGAGATCCCGAAATGCGCTACACCCCTTCGGGAAGGCCTGTCACAACCTTCACCGTCGCGGTCAGCCGCTCATGGAATACGGTTGACGGCGAGCGCCACAACGAAACCGAGTGGTTCAACGTTGTTGCCTGGGGCAACCTGGCAGAGATCTGCAAGCAGTACCTGAACAAGGGCCAGCAGGTCTACATCGAAGGACGGCTGCAAACCCGCCGCTGGGATGACAAGGAAGGCGTCAAACACACGAGCGTGGAAGTGGTCGCAAATGAAATGATGATGCTGGGCGACCGCCGTGGTGAGCACGCCAACAATGTAGGCGGCGGAGAAGCCATGGTGGATGACAGCGACCTGGCTGCCAACGAGGATGAATTCCCATTCTAGACCATCCAGCATGCCTGCCATGCTGGATCTCACAAGCAAGAAATTGGAGTAACTAATGGCTGAAGAACGAAGACCCCAAGGGACACAGCAGGAAGGCGGTGGAGAGCGCCGCTTCTTTGCAAAGCCCAAAACCTGTCAGTTTTGTGCAGACAAAACACTGGCAATCGACTACAAAAAGACGGACCTGCTCCGCCGCTATATCACTGAAGATGGCAAGATCCGCCCGCGCCGCCAGACCGGCGCCTGCGCCCGCCATCAACGCGTGGTGGCGGCTGCGATCAAGCAGGCACGGCAAGTCGCTCTCCTTCCCTTCGTCGGGAGATCCTTCGACGAGGGGCGGTAATCCCTAAGAGACCAGCGGGGCATGGCAGATTCCATGCCCCGTATTTGCGTCATGGAAAAACATTATGGATAAACGTGGTTCCCAACCCAAGGTGATTACCAAAAAGCACATGGCCCGCCTCGAGCGTGAGAAGCGGCAGATCAACATCATTCGCGGCATTGCCATCGGCGGCATTATCGTGGTGGTCGGTCTCATCGTGTTCGGATATCTCCAGCTCAATGTGTTTTCAAAGCAGCAGGCCGTGGCCACGGTGAACGGCGTGAAGATCGCGACCGGTCAATGGCAGGAACGCGTCCGTCTCGAACGCGTAAGCCTGTACAACCAGCTGAACCAGTACCAGTATTTCCAACAGGCATTCGGAATGGATACCTCCCAGCAGCAGCAGCAAATCCAGTTGCAGCTGGATTCAACCGATACCCTGGGTCAAAGCGTGCTGAACACCATGATCGATGATGTCCTGATCCGGCAGGAAGCCGAAAAGCGCGGCATCAAGGTCAGCCCCGCGGACGTGGATAAGTACATCCAGGAAGCCTACCAGTTCTACCCGGATGGCAGCCCGACTCCCACCATCACGCCTACAGCGTTCTCCTATCCGACCCTTAACTCGAGTCAGCTGACAATTTATCCGCCGACTCAAACGCCGACCCTGGCGCCGACCTCGACACCGGACCCGAACGCCACAGCCACCCCCGCTTCCACACCCACCTCGTCGCTCCCCACCCCGACATTCGTCCCCGAACAGGCGACGGCTACATCCACCCCGTACACACTCGAAGGCTTCAAGAGCACCTTCCAGAAGACCCTCGACCAGTTCAAGACGTACGGTATCAGCGAGCAGACCCTCCGCAATGTGTACGAAGCCCAGATCCTGCGCAACAAGCTGATGGATGATCAGGAGAAGGATCTCCCGACGACCGATACCCAGGTGCTGGCCCGTCATATCCTGGTCGATACGGAGGAGGAAGCCAAGAAAGTGGAGGATCTCCTCAAAAGCGGACAGGATTTCGGTGCGCTGGCCAAGCAGTATTCCAAGGACACCGGCTCCGGGCAGAATGGCGGCGAGCTTGGCTGGGCACCTGCCAGCAGCTACGTGCCAGAGTTTGCCGAGGCCGTCAAGACCTTGAAGCTCGGTGAGATCAGCCAGCCTGTCAAGACACAGTTTGGCTATCACATCATCCAGGTCATTGCACGCGAAGAGCTGCCCCTCACTGCCGACGAACTTCAGACAAAGAAGCAGACTGCCTTTAACAACTGGCTCAAGTCGGTGCACGACTCGGCCAAGATTAACATTTACGATATCTGGAAGACACGCGTTCCCACCGAACCTGTCCTCAACCAGCAGCAACAACCGTAAGGTACTGTCGCAAAGGGCATTTCCAAAACAAAGCCGTCCGGGCAAACGCTCGGACGGCTTTTCAATCTCCTGGCGTGGGATTAAATCCTATGCCCGCTGCAGCATCTCGTCGGTCACCTGGTCGAGCCTGAGGCTGATCACCTGGCTGGCCGAGTCGCGGCCCATGGTGATGCCGTAGATCACGTCTGCAGCCTGTACGGTGTTGCGGTTGTGCGTGATGACGATGAATTGAGTGTCGCGGCTGAGCTCCTGGAGCAGGTCGCGGAAGCGCCCCACGTTGGCCTCATCGAGCATGGCATCCACTTCGTCCATCACGCAGACCGGCGTGGGCGAGACCTTGAGCAGGGCGAACACCAGCGCCACAGCTGTCAAACTGCGTTCCCCACCGGAGAGCAGCGCCAGTCCCTGCTCGCGGCGGCCCGGGAGACGCGCCTCGATCTCGATGCCCGTTTCCACCAGGTTATCCGGGTCGGTGAGCGCCAGCCGCGCCGACCCACCGCCGAACAGGCGGGTGAACATGGCCCGAAACTGCTTATCCACGGCGTCGAACGTTTTGGAGAATTCCTGTTTGGTCAGTTCATCCAGCTCGGCGACGACGTGTTTGAGATCCGCCTCCGCCTTTTGCAGATCCTCGACCTGGGTCTTCATGAACGAATAGCGCTCGGACTCGCGGTCGAACTCCTGTTTGGCTTCCGGGTTGATCGGGCCCAGGCGGCGAAGATGGGTGCGGTTCTGAATGAGCTGCGCCTCCAGCTCCGGTGAGACCTCGGTCACCGCCGGAAGCTCCTCGACCATTCCTTCGAACGGCAACGGCACCGGGCCGGAAACGTCCGCCGCGTATTCAAACATCACCAGGCCGAAGTCATCGATGATCTTCTGCTGCAGGTTCTCGAGCGCCTCCTGTTTCCTGAGCTGTTCGAGCTGGACCTGCCCCAGCGTACGTTCTGCGTGTGCAAGAGAACGCTGGGCATTGGCTTCAGCCTCCTGCAAACGGGCTTCCTCCTGCTCGGCCGTCTCCAGCTCCTTTTCGGCGGGCTCGATGGACACGCGCAGCTCTTCGATCTGGGTATGCAGGTGGGTCTCGCGCTCACGCAGCGTGATTTTATTTTCGTCCAGGCCGGTCAGGGAGGTCTCCGCCTCCGTCAGGCGGGTGGCCAGCTCAAAGCGGCGCGTATCGAAGCGCTCCACATCCCGGTTTCTTTCCTCCCGGCGGGCACGTGCATCCCCGACCGCCCGCTCCACGACCGCCAGGCGGGTATTCCAATAGGACGTCTGCGATTGCATCTCCGACAGATCCATCCCGGCGAGCTGTTCGGAGAGCAGGCGCACCTGTTCCTGCTCCTGGGCCGATTGGGTCTCCAGGGCCGCCTGGGATTGGACAAGCTTTTGCTGGAGGGAGGAGGCTTCATCGGCCTCGACTTTCAGCTGGTCATATTGGTTTCGCTGCCACTCCAGCTGGCGGCGGGCCGATTCCGACTCCAGCCCGGCCTGCTGCTCGTCCGCCTGCGCTTCTTCCAGCCTTTGGCGCGCGGCCCGCACTTCCTCCCCTGCCCGGGCAAACTCACGCTGGGCTTCATTGATGCGGGCGGAAAGGGAATCCACATCCCGGTTCAACGAGTCGATCTGCGCCTCTGAAACGGTAAGGGCCTCGCTCAATTCCCGTTTCTGCCGCGGGCGGCTGAGAGCCGAGCTCCCCTGGGACGCAGACCGCCCCGCAATGATAAGACCATCACCGCGAAAGACTTCGCCGCGCAGCGTCACGATGCGGACGTGGGCCGCCACCTCCCGGATCAGGCGGCGTGCCGCGGCCCGGTCCCGGACAATAAGCGTCTGACCGAGGATCAAATCCACGGCCTGGTGCAGCTCTTCGGGTGCCTTGACGAGCTCAGAGGCGATGCCCAGGAAAGCATCGTCCACCGGTCTTGTTGGGCTTTGACGGGTGCGGCCGTCCAGCGGCAGTAGCGCGGCCCGGCCTGACTCATCCGAATCCAGGAGCTGGAGCGCGTTCTCCACCTCGTCGGCATCGAGCAGGATGGCATCCAGTGTATCGCCAAGCGCGGCCGCAATGGCCTGCTCAAGCTCGGCAGGGACATCCAGGGAGGTGCTCAGAGCGCCGCGTGCACCCCGCAGCCGACTTTGGCGGGCGGCCTCCAGCAGGTAGCGTGCCCCTTCCGCATACCCGGCCAGCGACTGCTCCGCCTGTTCCAGGACTTCCAGCTGGGCCTTGAGGCGGGTGTGCTCGGCCAGGCGCAGGGCGCGTTCCTCGGACTTTGCCCGGCGTTCATTTTCGAGCTCTACAATGAATTTTCTCCTGGCAGTCTCATTGCCAGTGGCATCCTGCCATTCCTTTTCCAGGCCTTCTCGCACATGCCGGGCCTGCTCATGCCTTTGGCGGACCTCGTTCCCATGCGCCTCGGTCGTCTCAATGGCCTTGCCGGCATGTTCGAGGCGGGCCTGTAAGTTTTCCCAACGGGACTTTAATTCCTCCAACCGAGCCTGCGCCTCGGCTCGCTGGGCACTCCACTTTTCAAGCCCGGTGCGCGCTCCTTTGAGCTTCTCCTCCACTTCAGCACGTTCGGCCTGTTTTCTTTTCAAAGACTCATGCACATCGGCGACCTGCTTCTGCGCCTCTTCAAACTCAGCCTGCAGGCGAAGAACTTCCTGCTCCACTTCGGCAAGCCGCTCATGGGCAATGCGCTCTTCATCCGAGCTACGGTCCTTGTCTGCCAGGACCGATGACTGCGTGGTCAGGAGCGATCGCCGCCTTTCCTCGAGGACTGCCAGCTCGCGGCTGACCTCCTCACGCTGGTTGTGCAGCTCGGCCGACTGCCGGTGCCAGGCATTGAGCTGGGTGCGCAGTCCCGTGAATCTTTCGCGGAAGGAGTTGTAGGCGGTCTGGGCCCTGGCATGCTGCTCGCGGGCCTCGGTGACCCGCACTTCCTGCCTGCGGACCAGATCACGGGCTTCGGTCAACTCCTGCTGGGCGCGGTGCCAGTGATAGCCGTACCACTCACGCAGGATCACCTTCAGGTCCGCCTGAGCACGGATATACTCGTTGGCGCGCTTCGCCTGTCGCTCCAGGCTGCGCAGGCGCGGCTCGAGCTCAGACATGATATCCAGCACGCGCTCGAGGTTGCGCATCGTGGTCTCGAGCCGCTTCAAGGCCTCCTCACGGCGGACACGATACAGCCCCACGCCGGCGGCTTCCTCGAACAGGCGCCGCCGCTCATCGGCTTTGAGTGCCAGGGAGGCATCCACAAGGCCCTGCCCCAGGATGGTATAGGTCCGCTCCGAGAGGCCGGAGGCGGCCAGCAACTCGTTGAGATCGCGCAGGCGCACCTGCTGGTCATTCAATAGATAGTCGTTATGGCCATCCCGATAGGCGCGGCGTGTCATGCCGACTTCCGTGAAATCGACCGGCAGCCATCCGGTGGTGTTGTCAAAGAGAATATGGGCCGAAGCCATGCTGCCGCGCGGGCGGTGCTCGGAGCCGTTGAAGATCATATCCTCGGTCTTCTTGCCGCGCAGAAGGGAATAGGACTGTTCTCCAAGCACCCAGCGCAGAGCATCGGCGATGTTCGATTTCCCCGAGCCGTTCGGCCCGACGATGGCGGTAATGCCGCTCGCAAATTCGAAGGTCGTCTTCGATGCGAACGTTTTATATCCTTGCAATTCGAGGGATTTGAGGCGAAGAGGCATGAATGTTAGTCGCTCATTCCTATAAGATTAATTACACTATCCCGAAGGTTGAAAGTTTGTTCATCATTCTTTTGAAGTCGGGCCTTCGGGACGCATTCCTATTTATATGTGATTCCCAGTGCTTCCAGCGCGGTCTGGGCTGCGATGCGGGCGGCAACATGTTTGCTGGATCCATGGCCTCTGCCATAGGCCAGCCCCTGGATGCGGACCTCGACCTCGAACACCTTGGCGTGGTCCGGACCGATGGAGGAAATGGTCACGTACTGCGGCGCGCCCAGTTTCTCGGCCTGCGCCCATTCCTGCAGGACGCTCTTTGGATCGTGGATCTCCTCCAGGATGTAATCTTGCGATTCCTCCAGCATCGGATGGACGAATGCCTCGACGGCCTCGAGGCCGGAGTCCAGGTACAGGGCGCCGATCAGCGCTTCGAAGGCCGATCCAAGCAAGCCGTCCCGCTCCTTCCCGCCCGTGGACAGCTCGCCGCGTCCCAGGCGCAGCGCGCCGCCGAGCAGGATATGGCGTGCAAACCGGGCCAGGTGGTCGTTGCGAACGATGGCCGAGCGCATTTTGGTCAGATCGCCTTCCGGCATTTCGGGAAAGCGGTTGTAAACCCAGGCGCCAACGATAAAGTCCAGGACGGCGTCGCCGAGGAACTCCAGCCGCTCGTTGTCTTCCACCGAGGAGGGGTTCTCATTGACATAGGAGCGGTGGGTCAGGGCGCGCATCAGCAGGGATAGATTTTTAAAGGGCAGACCCAGCCTCCGGCTGAGGTCGGATGCGGATTCAAAATCCCGCGGGGAATGGGTTGAGGTCACAGAAATCTCCCGGGAACTCAGGGAGCGCAATTCTCTCACCAACTCCCCTTCCCTGGGAAAGGGGCCGGGGTGAGGGCCTAGCGGTCCATTAGTTCCAATACTGCTGCATACTCATCCAGGAATCTGGAGGGGCGTGCAGGGTGTTAAGCGGGCTGAATTGTACTATAAGCTTATCGATTTTTAAAGATAGCCTGTACATTTCGTATTTCCCGTTGCGGGATGTACGGGACACAACCCCGCTCTTTTCTTCTCTTCGCTTTATGTCACGAGCAGGGTAAAATCAGGAATTCTCCTGCGAGGGTAACCATGACGGACATAAGCAGTGAAACCAGATTTTTGCACGCAATCGAAATGGGACTTGGGGCATGGCAGTGGGGTGACCGCGTGCTCTGGCAGTACGGACATGGCTACGGCGAAGAGCAGGTCCGAGAGGCGTTCCAGGTGGCGATCGCCGAAGGGATCCGCTTTATCGACACGGCGGAGATCTACGGAAACGGTCTGTCAGAGCGTCTCCTGGGCGGCTTTCTCAAGGAAACGGACCAGCCGGTGTTGATCGCCACGAAGTTCTTCCCGTGGCCATGGCGACTCCTGAAGGGCGCCATCCCCAAGGCACTCAAGGGCAGCCTCTCCCGGATGGCAGTGGAGAGTGTGGACCTGTACCAGATCCACTGGCCCAACCCGGTCATGGGCACCGACCGTATCATGGAAGGGCTGGCCGAATGTGTTAAAAGCGGCATGACCCGGACTGTGGGCGTATCGAACTTTGGCCAGTCTCGCATGCTGGCCGC
>JBLMZU010000130.1:0-5279 GCA_050258995.1 Bacteroidota bacterium | reverse complement strand
CATCCCCCATCCACGTTCAGCCCGAGAGCTGGGTAATTGTGGTAAAATACCTGCCGCTGTAAATATGCTCCGTCCCGCGGCGCGGGACGGATTTTAGTGACTGGAGACAGTCGTAAGAAGGAACCATGGCAGGACCTGAAATCAACTTTGAATCTGAAGAATCCCGGGTGACAAACCTATCGCAAACACAGGTGGAAAACGTCAATGCGCAGCAGGTCAATATGACCCAGTCCGCCGCAGAGAAAATCTCAGCCGAGAATGTTACTCTCGACAAGAGCGCGGTTGGCGATCTGACGGCTACCCATGTCCAGGCGAATCAGGCCGCGATCGGGGAGCTCAATGCCTCGGATGTTGTGGCTGACCAATCCCTTATCGGGTACGTCCAGGCCGAGAGGGCCGGGGTCAGTGGGTTTACGGGCGCGGTCATCGCCCAGAGTGCGGATGTCCGCAGTTCAGCGTCTGTTGCAGTGATCGCAAATGATGTCAATTTTGAAGAATCGGCCCGCACGGTCCTGCTGATCAGCAGGAATGTCCAGGGTAATGTGACCACCCTGGCAGACACACGCACTGCCTTGATCGCAGGCCTGGTCGCCGGCTTGTTTGCCAGTATCGCCATGCTGCTGGGGCGGGCATTGTTCAGCCGGAGATAAATTCGTATGTAATGCGGCCAGTCGGGCCGTTTGCAGAAATTCTATTCACAGAGCGAAGGTAACCCGTGCGATCATGGGTGAGAGGCGCTCGAGGAGTAAAGATGGAAAAAGTCGTTTTAAAAGCAACCAAACGGGATGTGGTCGGTAAGCAGGTCAAGGCCCTGCGCCGCGAAGGCAAGCTGCCGGCGGTGATCTATGGCCGCCACACCGATCCGGTCAACATCAACCTGGATGCACACTCTGCCAGCCTGGCCCTGGGAAAGCTTACTCCCTCCAGCCTGGTGACGATTAATGTCGATGGAAAAGAGTATCCCTCGCTGGTGCGCGAGAAGCAGCGCGATTACATCAAGAACCGCCTGCTGCACGTGGATTTCCTGGCCGTTTCAATGACCGAGTTGCTGCGCACAAACGTCAATGTTCACTTCATTGGTGTGTCATTGGCGGTGAAGGATTTCAATGCCGTGCTGGTCAAGAACCTGGAACAGCTTGAAGTGGAATGTCTCCCCACCGATCTGCCGGAAGGTATCGATGTGGATATCTCCGCCCTCAAGCGGCCCGGTGAAGGCATTCGCGTCCGCGACGTCCAGATCTCGGACAAAATCCGCATTCTCAACGACGCCGACACGATGGTTGCAGTCGCGACCTTCGCCAAGGTGGAAGAGGAAGGCGCAGCAGTCCCCGGTGCCGAAGGCGTCACCCCGGCTGCCGGCGAGCCCGAGCTCTCCGTGGAACGCGGCAAGAAGGAAGAGGAAGGCGAAGAGTAATTCTCTCGTCGATTGGAATCTCCCTGGCTTTGGTCAGGGAGATTTTTTTATATACAGGATCGACGTCTCTTAAAGGATCATCCCCGGCGGATTCGATGATCCTGCCATGCGCACGGCAGATTTGACGGCGCGTGGAATGAAGATCGTTGGTCAAATCTCTGGAGTTGCAATCGGGATCCGCGTTGTCACAATCATCCCCGGATTGATCGGTAAAAGGCAAAGTTCAAGCGATCGAAGTCTGAATACTTTGCCGTGCTGCCTGCATGCTATGGGCAGGGATGGATTACAGCCCCAGTATTTTCAAAAAATCGACCGTCATCCTGGCTGTGGCCCCCCAGAGCAATTCGCCGTCATAGGGATGGTAGGCGATCAGGGAACGATCGGTGCCGGGGCGCTCGAACTGCCAGCGGTTGGACGGGTTGGCCAGCCAGCCCAGGGGGATGGTGAAAATGCGCGCCACCTCATGTTCTCCCACCTTGAAGACCGCCGGCCATTTGATTACGCCAACGACCGGCGTGACCCGGAAGTACGTGATGGTGATCATGGTGCCCAGCCTCCCCAGCACTCTTACATCGCTGGGGCTCAGCCCGATCTCCTCTTCGGCCTCCCGGAGGGCGGTCTGCTCCGG
Source organism: Bacteroidota bacterium (assembly GCA_050258995.1). GTDB lineage: Bacteria > Chloroflexota > Anaerolineae > Anaerolineales > Villigracilaceae > Defluviilinea. Next base: position 3,237 of record JBLMZU010000130.1, on the reverse strand, counting down.
GGTGGTCTCACCTTCGTCACAGGCACCACCAGGGAAGGAGACCTGTCCTTTATGGGACTCGACCCGATCCGTCCGGCGGGTGTAGAGCAGGTGCCACTCCTCGTCGTGCCAGGCGAGCGGGATGAGAACGGCTGCACACTTAAGATGCTTCCCGTCGCTGAGATCGATCTCAGAGTAGCCATCCTGGGAGGGATCGGCAGCTTCGAGGGCTTCGGTCAATCGCAAGGATATGTATTCTTCGGTCAGTGTTACTGGCATGGCTGCATTAAAGGGTACTGGGTGTTGATGGGTTCGAGCAAAGAGCGGAAGGACAGGAGACCGTTCTGGCGTAGAGAGCGGGGTTCATCTCCCTACTGGATGGGGCTGCCACAATATGCGCATTCGGCTGTGGCCTCGTCCAGCCATTTGACTTCATCCGGGCGGACGGCCGCGTCGCAGGAGGAACAGTGCGTGGGCAGGTCCGTTTTTTTCAAAGGAGCGGGTTTTGGAACAAGGTCCGGCCTGGATGTGGTCAGCTCGTTGAGCCAGGCAGCCATTTCTGCTGCCTCAGCCTTGTGACCGCGGGCATTCAATTCATCGATCACACGAATCCTGGCCTGGTCCAGCCTATGGGGTTGCCCTCCCTGGGTGAAGAGCTCAAGTCCACGCTTGAGGGAAGGGATGCCCAACTCGGCCTGCCCACCGCGGGCATCTGTGGTCCTGGCAATGTTCTCGTAGAGCTCAGCCGCGCGCCCATATTCACCCTTGTCGAAGGTAAAGTTTGCCTCCTGCAGAACAGGCGGGATGTTCTGAGCCAGCGTCTTGCGGATGGAACGTCGGAAGGTGCGGCGCATCTCTAGTTCTCCTGGGGCCGGAAAGGACATTTCCCTTTTTGACAGTCCTGGTTGTAATAATTGAACCCACAGGTGATCGTACCGGGAATGTCCATCCGAAACTGGAAGTTTTGTTCCACAAACGTGCCTGCAGTCTTGACGGCCATCAGGACATCCCTCTTACAGCAGCGCAGATCCCCCAGGGCTTCAATGCAGCGCAGGCTTTCACTGGTCATCTGGTTCGCTAATCCCCACGTTCCTTCTGCGATCGGGTCGGTGTCATTGATCAGGTTGATAAAAATCCCTGTCCCAATCCCGGCAATGCAAACGCCATATGCCCTGCAGAATTCTCCGATGACCTCTGCCGCTCTTTCGCGTGCCATGCGCAGCTTTCTCTTTTTTTCCTGGATGTCCCCAAGTCGATTGTAATAAGCGGTCAGCAGGACGGCCGGAACCAGATATTGATTCACCGGCCCCTGCATGGGGACAGACAGCATATTCAGCAGGAAAACAGCCAGTTCCACGGGCTGGGTGGATGTGCTGTGGAGACAGACTTTCTCGATCAGCTCGTCTTCCGGCGCAGAATGACAGGTGTCACAGACATAATGTCCCTGCCTGCATACCACCTCTGATTCAAATTTACCCTTGCACAGTTCGCAGGTAAAGGTATGTGTTTCCGGCAAAACGTCCAGGGCTGACCGGCAGATCAGGCAGTTATATTTCCGCATTCATAATTCCTACGATAAATCGACTGCGCCGATCTCCTCTGCTAATTCCTTGCCGCGCGGATCCTCGCCCGGCTCGATCTTCCGGGCAAAGATCAAAAAGCCGGTGTGGGCCACCATGCGGTCGGTGGGGCGCAGGCGGCTGGGCTCTGATTGGTAAAACCTCAACAATAACTCACAGACTTCGACGAATGCAAAGTTCGTATGCCGTAAAGCGATGAGAGTCTTTTCCACCTGGTTCATCGTCGGAACGAGGCAGCACAGGAAGCCACCGGGCTTAAGGGCATTGCGCACCTGGACGGTGTAATCATAGGGATTGGGCACATCCAGAAAGAACGAATCCGCGTCAGTTTCATCAAAGCCCTCGACGATGTCGCGCAGTTTGAAGTCGACGCGGGATTCGAGGCCGAAGCGGGTCAGGTTCTTGCGGGCCAGGTTCTGGACATCGGGCTTGACCTCGTACGAGATCACTTGTCCCTCCGAACCGACCGCGTAGGCCAGGGCGGTCGTCATCGAGCCGGAGCCGGTCCCCGCCTCCATCACCTTCCGCCCCGGACCGATCCCCATCGTCACAAAAATATAGCCGATATCCTTGGGATACAGGATCTGCGTGGTGCGCGGCAGGTCCACGAGCAGGTCGCCGAGTGAGGGCTGGAGCAGGAAAAAAGGCGAGCCGATGTGACTGAAGACCTGCGTTCCCCAGGGCTTTCCGATCAGATCGTCATGCATCAGGATGCCGCGGTGGCTTTCGAACCTGGTGCCGGCCTTGAGTGTGAAGATAAAGTGCTTGTGACGCAGGCCGACGAGCTGGGCCAGGTCGCCGTCACGGGCAATAAATGTGGGGATGGAAATCGTCATGGAGGTATCTTACCATGAGAGCTTCCAACTCATGGCACCAGGTCTTCTGTAACGGTCGTTGGCTGGGATGCTCTCATCCTCCGGTTGGCCAGGATCAGGATGAGTAGGAGTCCAGCCGCCAGTGCGGCCACTGCAACAGCCGCCGGTGTGGCGACACCATGCAACAGGTTCTGTTTATACTGACTGGCAAGGGTGGAAAATGTGAACAGGATCGCCAGGCCATTCCATAATCCATGCAGGAAGACGCAGGCGAGATACGTACCCAGCAGGCGCAGATAGTGACGCTCTCGAATGGCGTATACGATCGCTGCACCCATGAGTGCCGACGTTGTCACATGCAGGATATCGGTCCCAAGCCGCGTCAGGAGCGTGGTGGCCCAGTCCCCGGCTTGCGGGGTGACCCCCAGAGTCTCGATCAGGGCATATGTGGCGCCACCCAGGGCGCCCAGCGCAAATCCCTGCGCCCGGGAACGGATCTGATTGGCGAACAGCCAGACGCCCAGCGGCTTGACCAGCTCCTCGATCATCGGCACCATCAGGGAGAAAAAACTCAAGGCGATGGCGAGTATTCCCGGCTTGAGCAGCAGCGGAGCAACAAGATCAAGAATGGCTTCCGGGGTCCTTTCAATCGTGTAGATCTTGGTCGCCAGGATCTCGACCTGCGCCATCAAACTCGGCTGTGTGGAAATATACAGGACTGCCAGCACAAAGACAAATACGATGGCAAGGATCTCCAGCACAAAGGTGATGAAAGGGACCAGTGTCATGGAAATCCCGACCACGTTCCAGGTGCTCCATCGAGGCCCCAGCGGGATGCCTCTCACCCCCAGGCCCAATAGAAC
>JBLMZU010000129.1:0-3459 GCA_050258995.1 Bacteroidota bacterium | reverse complement strand
GATAGTGGATTTCTTTCAGGATTTCAGGCGAAGGCTCAACTTGGATTGTCATTCGCCTATCTTATCAGAACCTTCATTCTCCTTTCCTGAAATCCGCAATTTGTGCCCGTTCTCGGTATAGGTATCACCGCCGATCAGGTCCAGCACAACGTCTACATCACTACTAGTTGCCATCTGTTCCTCCTCTCCGTATAATGAGAGTATGCCCGCGCTACTGCCGCTTAGCGGCGTACGGTCTCGACCGACCTTTCAACTGTTCGGGCTGATGAAGTGATGGACATGGCGATCATGCTGCACGACGGTCTCTGCTGGACCTACCGGACATCGATCTGCCATGTCCGCTTTTCATAATAGTACCGGACGGACGCGGGACTCTGCGCGTTTTGTGGAGTTGGTTCTGAACTATGGCAGTTTTCCGTTTCCAAGCTTTTGTCTCCACAGCCGCCGGTACCGCAGGCCGTTGGGCGTTCCGTCCTAAGCAATTTTTATCGTTGGTAAGGAGAGATTATGGATATTTCGCGACAAGATACCTACCTTGATTCAGTTCTCGGAGCAATTGGTAATACCCCCCTTGTAGAACTCTCCCGGATTACACGTGGCATTGATGGGCGTATCTTAGCCAAATTAGAATACCTGAATCCAGGCTTTTCCAAGAAAGACCGCATTGCCTTGCAAATGATAGAAGAAGCCGAAGCGAATGGATTCCTCAAGCCAGGTCAAACCGTTGTCGAATTGACAAGCGGCAACACGGGTACAGGGCTTTCCATTGTTTGTGCTGTAAAAGGGTATCCATTTGTGGCAGTTATGTCTAAAGGTAATTCAACCGAACGTGCGCGCATGATGAAAGCATTTGGTGCAGAAGTGGTACTCATTGATCAATTGCCAGACTCAACAGCAGGTAAGGTTTCAGGTGGGGATTTGGCTCTCGTAGAAGAAGCCGCTCAAAGGATTACTAAAGAACGAAACGCTTTCCGAGCAGATCAATTTCGTTTGGCAAGCAGCGCACGTGGGCACTATCTCCATACAGTCCCTGAAATTCTGCGGCAAGCAAACGGAAAGGTTGATGTCTTCTGTGATTTTGTCGGTACAGGAAGTACAGTCGGGGGGTGTTTTTCCGCTTTCAAGGAATACAATCCAAATATTCTTTGCTACATCATCGAACCTGCTGGTGCTCCCATACTTGATGGAAAAGAAGTAACAAATCCGAATCATCGTATTCAAGGCGGCGGTTATAGTATGACAGATTTACCGCTCATCAATAAAGACTTGGTTGACGGTTATCTTAAAGTAACAGATGAAGAAGCGATGGATTTCGCGCGGCGTCTAGCAAGAGAAGAAGGAATATTTGCAGGTTTTTCTTCGGGCGCTAATGTGGCTGTAGCAGTGCAATTACTCAAAACTACTTGTAAAGGTAAAACCATCGCTGTGTTGTTAGCAGACTCTGGATTGAAATACCTAAGCACAGACCTTTGGCTCTGAGATAGAAAAACGCCTACCTGGCTCGTCTCAAAGTAGGTTTTTCGACAGTCTCGTTGGGCTGCCTCGCTGAGAAGCAAATTAGAATTACCACGCTCTTGAGAAAGCAATGGATGTCATATGGCAAACTACGTCTTAGTTCATGGCGGGTGGTTCGGGGCCTGGTGCTGGTATAAGGTCGTTCCTTTGTTAGAGGCCGCAGGTCATTCCGTCTATACACCGACACTTACGGGAGTAGGAGAACAAGCAGCCCTCTTGGCCCCTGAGATTGGACTCGATACTCATATCCAGGATGTGGTCAACCTCATTGAGACGAAAGATTTGCAGCAGGTGATCCTCGTGGGACACAGCTATTCTGGTATGGTGATCACCGGGGTTGCTGATCGTGTCCCAGACCGTATCGCGCATCTAGTATATCTGGATGCTGTCGTCCCGCGTGACGGGCAATCTCTCGTCGATACTGCGCCAATGATGGGCACATACCTCCGGCGGGAGGCGAACAAAAGCGGAGATGGCTGGCGGGTCAATCCGCCGAGGGGTGGGACGTTTGGCATTACGGAGGAACCAGATGCGAGCTTTGTGCGCTCTAAAGTAACGCCACAACCACTAAAGACATTTCTTCAACCGGTACATATCACTCATCCGGACGCGGTTGCCGCGATTCCTCACACATTTATTGAGTGTACTCGCCGTGGGGTGATCGTCTGGTTGATGCGCCGTATCTTTATGGGCGGCTCACCGCTAAGCGAACCGGGCTGGAATCGACGGAAACTTGCTTCGGACCACATTGCGATGATACTCGAGCCACACGCAGTGGCCGACCTGCTGCTTGAGTTCGCCTGACAGCACCAGAAACCATGACGTTCTCCTCTCAAAAACGCTCCGGATTGCGTCCATGAACACGGCGAATGAGAACGTTTGTTGAATGTGACATTGTCGAGCTAAGTACGGATGCGGTGGTTTCCCGCGTCGGTCTTGTGAGGTGAATGGCAGCCCAACAAAGCCCCTACACCCTTGTCAGGGCGCTCCGCTATGACACTGATGTTTTCACATCTGCAGACGGTGCTTCGTTCTGGACCCGGCCCATCGATAACCGAGCATTTCCGCCAACCACTATTAAAGGAGATATCCCGCTGACTAGGGGAGTCTTAGAGATTTTCAGCAGCGTGGAACTCACAGTAACAGCGGTATACACCTATCGAGATGGTGCTTTGGAGGTAGAGACAATCACGCCAAAAAGCGCCTAGAAAATAATCAGGTACTGGTATTGAATTATATAAGTCCACGAAAAGACCCGCCACTATATAGGCGGGTCTTGGTTAAAATCAATCTCTGCGGAATACGGATCGCCCCGGACTGCTCATGGGACAATTTTTATCGTCAAGGAACCGCGACTCCCGGCCAGCCGATTTGTCCCTGTCCTTCTCGTACGCCCCAATACCAAACCGGTCCCCAACTATAGGAGTGTGCCCATTCGGGATTATCGACACGTCCAGCATCATCCATGCGCCGAATGAATGACAGGCGCCCCCAGTAGGCGTCAGGTTTACCATCGTTATTTAGGTCGGCCAACGCGCTCGCGGGGACAGGTTCCTTTAGCATATCAGGGGTCACTGCAACGGTTTGTGAATGACGCTTCCAACCCCATTCGCGATGGCCGGTGAATACACCAGCGGAATTTTTCTTACAGTTTGTGCCTCCGTTGTCATCGGGCCCATTCACACAGGTTGATTGCCATTCATAGTATGAGATCGTGCAGTAAACCAGATAAGGAGCGCGCGTCCAGTTGGTGAACAGAGGTACATCTGGCTCCAGTTCCTCCAGCTGGCCCACCTGTCCGGAAAGAGGTCCGCCGCCGGCCGCTGGATGGGACGGTAAATTCCACTGGAAGATATGCAGTTCACCTATACGCATGCGGATTAGACCAATGTTCTCAAGGAAAACGTCGGCCCAACTGGCAACTGGCTTGATTTCCAAGCGCAA
>JBLMZU010000128.1:0-13315 GCA_050258995.1 Bacteroidota bacterium | reverse complement strand
TCCTGGATGGGTACATCCGTTACCTTTCCCAATACGGCGATGGTAGCGTTATTAATGACAGCATCCACTTTGCCGAAGGCCAGAACCGAAAGATTGTAAAGATTCCTGACACTGTCTTCCTCGCCCACATCTGTCTGAACGAACAGCACGCGGTCCTTTCCAAATTCCTGCTCGAGCGCAACTTCTGCTTTTCGTCCACCCAGCTGGTGGATCTCGCCAATGACTACACTTGCTCCCAGCCAGAGCAGAGCCCGTGCGGTCTCATAGCCGATCCCGCCGCCTGCGCCGGTGACGACCACTGTTTCGCCTTGCAGGGCATCCTGTTTAAGCCCGAGTTGTGAAATCACCATGTTCATATTTGCCTCACTGTATTGGTCGGAACAGGCTTTACCAGAGCCCTGGTACGAGTCGATATCTGGTCTCTTTTGCAAATTCAGCGTAGCCCGGCAGTTCCGCTTGCAGGGTCCGGTCTTCGCGTCCGGTTCGCCATACAAGCATCAAGGCTGCGATGACCTGGGGAATGGATGCATACCATGATCCCAGCACCAGGCCCACGGTGATGGTGAACAGGAAACCGCCCAGGTAGCCCGGATGGCGCATATACCGGTAGGGGCCGTCCTTGCAGACAGTATGACCGCGGTCGGTCTGAATGCGCACGACGCTTGAGAAGTATTGATTGGTGTAACGCGCCCACTGAAAGATCGCCTGTCCAAGGATATAAATGGCAACGCTTGTCCAGTAGAAAAAAATGGGTATGCTCGACCAGCCGAAGCGGGCATCCAGCCCGGCAAGGATCAGGGCAATGACGTAGAGAGGTGTTGTCACGGCAAAGTAAAACTTGTCCCAGCCCTTCATGCCCTTCTTGGGGTTGAGCCGCTCCTCCACCAGCTCAGCGTTGGGACTCAGGACCGTGCCCATGAGCAGCAGGATGATCATATTGACGATGAGATATACCCAAGCCTGCCAGTAGTGCCAGGTGCCTGCAACCAGGAAGAGCGAAACAACCATCATGGCCGGCGCCAGGAGGGCGCGTAGAACCATCTGTATGCGTGCCTTTTTGGAAAGTTCATGTTTGGTCATGGATCTTCTCCTTTGGTGCTTTATCGACTGCTTTCTTTCAGCTCATCCCATGGTTTCATAAATAAAGGACCGGAATTCATCAGCATGGCCCATGGATCCATACAGGGCGATCGCGGCGGGGCTGTATCCGGTAATATAGGCATTTCGCATGCCGATCTCTTTTAATCGGTACATACAATCGAGGCTGACCGCCCGGGCAAAACCGCGCTGCCGGAAGTCGCTGTGCGTACAGACCCGCTCGATATCCGCTTCGAGGCAATGGGCATTGATCAGGGCCTCGGCACCGGACACTAGCCGTCCATCCTCCGCCATGACGCACAGGTCGATATCCGGATGATAGATCGGGCCCTGGATGCTGTGGTTGTAGTATTTGAGCCGGATGTGCAGATCCTCCGGGCTCAGATCGTTCTTCTCCTGGAATGCATTTGCGCGCAGCATCGCCTGGGCGCGGTAGTCGGGATGGGACTTCATGTCCACGATGACAAACCCAGGCTCGAGCGGTGCACGCGGCGCCAGCTCGCGGGTCAGGTCGAAGCGCCTCGTAAAGAAGGTGTCTGTGCAGCGGAAGCCGTAGCGCTCCAGCACGTGGATCTCCCATCCCTGCTGTTCGGTGACCTCGGTTGAGAAGCATGGCCCTTTGCCGGGAATGCGATCCTTCCAGTGCTCGAGCACCCACTGCAGCATGTCTTCATACAAGAAGCGATATCCGTCCAGGGTCAGCACATGAAAACCTGCATCCCCACCCTCGGAGACTGCAAATCCTGCCAGCTCCCCGAAGGCATCGAACCATAGGTGCGCATTCTGTTCACAAAATGAGGTATATGTGCGTTTATTCTCGAATAATGACCATTTCCAATCCACAATTCTGCCCAGGCACCACGTGGATTGAGAGCGCGGCACGCCGCCGACGGCGATGAAAAAGTGGAAGAGACGATTGAAGTCACCGGCCTCTTCAGAATAATTTCGATGGGTTGTTCTCATGTCCAGATCCTTGCATCGGAAAGTTTGTAACAGATCCTGATTTCTTATTTTGATACCTTGCCGCGAAACAAGGTGTAGGTAAAAAAGCCGTAGTAGGAGGGAATATTGAGAATAAATTCCGGAGACTCCGGGCGGCACAGGCGCCGGTACATTTCCCAATCCTCGGTCGGTACATCCGGCTGAGGCATGCCCCAAAGCATCTCAAAAAGCGATGCCAGCGCTGTTCTCACAGCGGGATCCAGGGGAGACTGAACTTCACCCAAAAAGGTATGTACCTGTACATCCTGCAGTCCTGCTTTTTGCAGTGCGCCCAACGCTCGCATGAAGTGCTGTTCGGGGTCTTTGCCTTCCAGGAAGGGCAGGTAGCCGGAACAGGTCCCATTGAGCCTGGCCTCCAGCAGGGGATATCCCGGGAGGAACTGTTGGGATGACCATCCCAGGATGAAAATGCTGCCTGCTGGCTTCACCACCCGGATCATCTCCTCCAGAGCGGGATGCAGGTCACCGGCAGGATAGCCAATGCAGTCCGCGCTCCAGGCCCAGTCAAAGCTGTTATCCCCGAAGGGAAGACAGGTCACACTTCCTTCGCGGAATGCGATCTTTTCGGAAATGCCGGCTTTATCCACCATTTTCCTTGCATAAGCAAGCAGACCGGGGAGGATGTCGAGCCCGTCAATGGAACCGTCCGTTCCCACTGCTTCGAGTAGGAGCACGGTTTGGAGTCCAATGCCACAGCCTGCATCCAGCCCGTGACTTCCGCCGGGAAGCTGAAGAGCCTGGATCAGGGGGCGGAGCAGGGGTTCACGCAACGGATTCGACTCGAGTAGATTTTGAATATAAAGCTCTGTGGCCGGTGGTTTTTCCATGGCGTATCTCGGTATAGTTCTGTAGATCTTTCAAATGGACGGATCGAGCTTTCGTTGTATCACAGCCTCTTTCTGCAGCTCCGTCGGCTGCCATGGGAAAGGTGGTACCGCCTGCCAGATGATGACCTCTGCATCCATATGGGTCTGCCCGAATGCCTGGCTGACCGAGATGCGGTGATGTCCATCCCGGACAAAGTAGGCATCCCCCACCTGGATCAATTGGACAGGTGGCAGGGGCAGGCCGCCCAGGTATGCCATTGCGATGCCGAGCCAGCGCTCCCGTGAAGTCTCTCGTAGCGGATGGAATGCCATGTCGAAGTCGGAGACCTTACCCTCCGAGCCAATGATCGAGTGGATCGGTACAGCCTGGATGCCAGCATAAAAACTGCCGCGCAGAGTCAGGGCCGGCTTAATGGCGTTCAGGTCATACAGCCACTGCTGGCCGTGCATAATCTTTCTTCTTAAGCGATACAGGCTGCCAGTGCGAAGTGCTGATTTGAACCGCTGGAGCGCCATATTGTACAGGTACGCAGATGCGTTCGCAGGCGAGGCACTTCCGGGCGTCTCAAAGTTCTGGAAAGGGGTGATCCTGTTTTCAAACATGGCAGTTTCCTTTTCACTTGCATTATAGGAATCTGCTCTAAGAACCGTCCCTGCCAGCGGGAGAGTTTTCACTATCCGAATGGATAGTGTAGCCAGAAGATCAGACGGGATGCATTCAAAATCCGGCTCCAGTACGTTACAGGTAATGGAAGGAGTTTAAAAGTCGATTATGCCTGATAACCGCATCACTGTCGTAATGATCACCCGCAACCGCGGGGACCAGATCCGTACTGCACTGGGACACCTGCAGCAGCTTCCCGAGCATCCGCGCTTGATCGTTGTCGATAACGGTTCCTCAGACGGGACCGTTGCTGTGGCGCGTTCGATGGGTGCGCCGGTTGAAGTGCTGGCGCTCCATGAAAATTTGGGGAGCGGGGGCCGGAATGTGGGAGTTTCAAAAGCCACCACACCGTACGTGGCGTTCAGCGATGATGATTCCTGGTGGCAGCCCGGGGCGTTATCGCGGGCAGCCGATCTGTTCGACGCCGATCCGACCCTCGGACTGCTGGCGGCCCGAATATTGGTTGGTCCCGATCAAAAGCTCGATCCGCTCAGTCACGCCATGGCGACCAGTCCACTGGCCGGGCCAGATTCTCGCAGCAGTGGGAGAGTGGGTGTTCCGATCGTTGGTTTTGCTGCTTGCGGAACAGTCATTCGCCGGTCGGCTTTTTTGGAAACGGGTGGATTTGAAAGGCGGTTTGGCGTGGGCGGTGAGGAACAGGTCCTGGCGCTGGACCTGCTGCGCAAAGGCTGGCAAATGGTCTATGTGGATGAGATCGTGGCGTACCACCATCCTTCCCCGGTCCGCGATCCTGCAAAGCGGATGCGGCATGAGGTCCGCAACGCCCTTTGGTCCGCCTGGTTGCGTCGTCCGGCGCGATCTGCATGGGCGGCGACACGGCAAATTTTACGATCAGCGCTCGGAGATCCCTCCCGCCTGGCAGGGGTCAGGGATGCCTTTGCAGGGCTTCCATGGATATTGCCATCCCGAAGACCGGTGCCGGTGGAAATTGATTGCCAGCTGCAACAGGCTGAGGAGGCATGGATCGCCTCCTCACAACTGGAAACCTTTCAATCGTAATGGCAACTGCGATCAGATTTTCCCCGATGGATTTCATCCTTATTGAGTAGGGTATGTTTCCGCTTTTACTTTGTTTACCATTACATCCACGAACTGGCTGATACTCCGGTCGTCCAGTCCGTGTCCGCCGTTTAACCAGATCAATTCCTTGTGGGGCGCATCCAGGGTGTTGTAATAACGCTCAACGATCGAGGACATCGCGTTCACATCCTCCCGCCCCGCGAATAGATACACTGGCACCTCCAATTTTGGAGCCTGGGTTGTGAAATCCAGGTCTGCCAGTTGTGGATATACCACCTCGAACGATTCCATGAGACCCCGGGTGTGGTTAATCTTGTCCACGTATCCATATTCGGGAGCCAGGAAAGGGATGATGGGGACGACCACTGTATAACGAAGGGAACCCATATACTCGTTCAAAACATCCAGGTAAGCAACATATTTACCGAGCATGCCTTCACCGGTATAGGGCGGTGGCCCGTTGCGGCGCAATTCCTCGACGGACTGGAGCTCGCCCTTCCCGGCCAGATAATCGATCGCCAGCTCATACCCCAGGATATCGTTCTCCGTTGTGTTGACCATTTGTCCGTTGCCGATATATGCATAATAAAGGTCTGGATATTGCTGGACCAGCCAGACACCCAGGATGCTTGTCCACGAGACACCGTAGACATAGATCTTGTCCTGGTGGAATCGTTCGCGCAGGTACAGCGTGAGGGCGTGCGCATCCTCGACAAAACACTGCGGCGTGAGCGTGGAGATTGGGACGGCGTTATACGACTTCCCCGTGCCCGGCTCATCCCAGGCGACGACCACAAAATCCTTTTCCAAAGGCTCAAAGAGCGAGCGGGTGGCAAACCCACCTCCACCTGGTCCACCCATCCCCAAATGGAGCAGGATCGGCTTGCCTGTATCCTCCCCGCGGATCGAGATCCATTGCTCGCTTCCGTTCAGGTTTACCTTTTCCAGAGTGGCAATACTTCCCGGGATGGGATTCCCCTGCTTATCGACAATCGGCGGGGTCCCGGCAAAGATTTGAGAAGCAATGACCGCCAGCAGGTCGACCAGCAGAAGACCCGCGATACTGACGGCTGCTCCACTCCATGCAGGTACAAGGCGGAATTGCAGGATAATCAATACAATAGCCAGGATGCCGAGCGGAATCCAAAGCCAGGCAGGCACGCCTGTGGTAAGCGGAAGCAGGCTGACAGGCACACACAGTAGGATTGCCAGGAGCAACGACAACCCCCGTCCGATGACGCGAAGGAATTTGATGACGAACCCTCCAGGTCTGCTGGCTTGCCGCTCAGGTTTTATTACGTTGTAAGAAGTTTCTGGATCTAAGGTGCGCATTCTGTATCCCATAAATAGATTCCCTTACAGTGGATGACCTAACCCATCAGTGCGGTCATCATCCAGGTCGAGACCGACCGCCTGCGCGCCATACTCTTATCCAGCTGCTGCAGGCTCATTCTAACGGCTATGATTCAAAACATTCTTCGGCTTAAAAACTTCCTGCTAGTAATCAGGCGGAAAAACCGACACACGTGCAAACCGGACCACTGTGCAAGCTATTTAACTGGTCTCTGAAAGAGTCGGTCATGGGCTGGAAATCCTCGAGATAGACGCCCATTTCCATCAAGTTGTCTGATGAAAAGAAAGCTTCGAGTGCTATTGGAAGAAAGGTGCCGGCAAGGAAAAGGATGAGGATGATGATAAGAATAAATGTGAGCATGGCTGTCTCCATAGAATCTGTTTTGACAATTGCAATCTTAGTCTTCTGGAAATAAAGACTCCCCTGTCTGTGGGGGAGTCTTGCACTGGTCAGGTGGACAGGCATTATTTTGGGCATGATTGTCACAAAACAAGGCGATCGCGGCTTTCATGATCTCTGCGCAACCACGCCGATCCATTCGCTTTCCGGGGTGTAGGCCGTTCCAGTGAGGTCGCCCCATAGACTGTCAACCCGGAAGCCTCCCTGTTCCAATTCTGCTGTAATGGTATCAGGCGTGTAATCCTGAAACCAGTTTCGATACACGGATATCTTCCCATCTGCCTCTATGGTTATAAACTGGTCGAGCCAGATGGATTGTTCGGGATAATCATACCCCTCCTCCAGCAGGAGATGCGGGTCCGGTTTCCAGAAGCCGCTCTCGAGCACGCGCCATCCATTTTGGTTGCGGTGTTTTTGCCGGAGTTCACGTGTGGAGACATCAAATACAAACTTCCCCCCGGGCTTGAGAGCCCGATATACATTTTGTAGAAGCTTCGCCCGCTGCCCGGGATTCAGCGGACAGAAGTCCCCGTAGATCAGCAGAGCCGCGTCGTACAGGTCTTCGTCCTTCAGATCAAGATAGTTCTCATATCGATAGGTGATCTGCAAATTGTTTTCACTGGCGAACTGCCTCGCATACTCGATCGAGCGGTGGGAGTAGTCCACGCCCGTGACGCGCAGACCGGCGCGGGCGTGGCGGGAGGCGTAGAGACCGGGTCCACATCCCAGGTCCAGGATGGAATCACCTGCGCGTAGAGGAAGAGTCGCGATCAGCCATTCCACAGAACGATCGATGACCTGCGGTCGACGGCTGGCCGCTTCGGTGTCTGGGTCCAGATGGGCGGCGAGCATGTGTTTGGAGATATGGGGATCATCCCAAAAGAGTGCTTCACCGGGCGTAAAGGGCTCCGGCTTTTTTTGAAGTTCGGCGAGTTGTGCGAGGATTTCCTTCATGAGTCAAATGACGCCTTTGCTGAATGATTGTGGTAGTGGGTCCGCATAAAACGCAGCCAGCTTTCTTCAAACTCTTCCTGTGACAGCCCCAGGATCTGCTCCAGATCCTGCGGGGTATGCAGCAGAGAATTCAATGTTTCCATGCCATATCTGCTGACGATAAAGTCCACCGCCGTGTAGGCGAAGAGATCAGCGGCCTGGATATCTTCATAGTCCTCCTCCAGTTGCCGAAAGGATGGGACCAGCTCAAATGGGAATGCCTGCTCACAAACCCTTGTATACCGTCGATGAGGCGCCAGATATACTGCGGTACCTTCGTCGAGCCAGATGGGAAGTTCGTCGTTCACCTCATCCAATGCTAGGTGGACAAACTCATGGACAGCCACGGATACCCCCTCCTCATAGGAAACTTGATGCGGCGCCGGGTTTGCCGGTGAGACCATCTGTATGGTATGCGGGAATCCGGAAATTGCGAAGAAGCCGCGCATCTCCGGATTCATGACATGCTTGTCGAAGCTTGCCTGGTCCGGGTATACCTCAACCAGCACAGGGAACCGGCATTTCGTCTGCAGATCCGCGCAGATCTGTTCGGAATTCGCCTGCAGGGCTGCAAGGATATCCCGGGCCGTCTGCCTGTCAGTTTGCGCGGCCCAGATGGCGTGGGAGTCGCTTTCCTGGATCAGGATCAATCCGTTTGAAGCCTGTGTGGCAAGAACCGGATTAAATGGGATGGCACTGCGATTGCTGCAGCTGCTACCTGCCAGGAGGAGCGCAAGGCTCAAAAGGAAGACCGGAAGAGAGCCTCCTCCTTCAGGCCTTTTGACAGCCTTCACAAACATAGATGCTGCCGCCGAGATAGGCTTCCTTTTTGATGATGGTATCGCAGACAGGGCATGGCTTTCCGACGGTGTTCTTGCTCAAAATTGTTTGATAGCCACCCGGGCAGCCAAATAGATCATTCTCCGTGTCCCGTCCACCCTGGCGGGTCATTTTTTGCAGGACTGATTTTATGGCGTGATACATCTGCAAGATTTCCTTCTTGCTCAGGTCATCCATTTTTCTTTTGGGATGGATTTTTGCCGTCCACAAAATATCCTGCAGCACGCCGTTGCCCAGGCCTGGGATGCGCTGCTCGGTTGCCAGGAAAGCCTTTGCGGAAAGCGCTTCCGTACCCTCGTCGAACAGGCTGTCAAAATAAGCGCGATCAAACCCGCCGGAGAGTGGAGAAGGCTTTTCTCTGGAGATCAGGTAATCGGGGATGCTGCTTTTCTCATTTTCAGAGAAACAGGCGAGCGCGCCCCACATCTGCACGGTACAACTGATGGACGATTGGTCATCAAATGTGATCAGCAGCTGATGTTTTTTGGGCGGTTTTTCAGCCCGGGCGTGGTGGCGAACCGGTGTGCTGATGACAAGGAGCATGTCATCAGCCCGGATTTCCAGGTGTCCTCCAAATGCCTCTGCACCCCGGATCACCTTATTGGCGAGCCGGTCATTATATTTGGCCTGGTCGCCCGTATACCAGGCAAACCGGTGTGGAGACTGGCCGGCAATGACCTGCTGGATCTGTTTGCCGGTCAGGGTCTTATTGATCTGTTTTGCAAGCACAGTTGCTTCAGGCAGCTCGATCATAGGGTACGCCTTTCATTTCCTTCTTCGATAGCAGGATCATCATGCTCCAGATGGCGCCGCCCAGGAGTACGCTGAACATCCCCACCATCGACCACCGGCCCAGCTGTGCAAAATAACCCGGGCTGACGATCTCACTGTAGATGACCATGCCCAACCCAACCGAAAGGACAGATCGGCCCCATCCCGCCGATCGCAGGACGGCGAGCCCGCCAAGGATTAGCATCAGTGCCGTGGAGAATTCCGCGGCGAGATGGAAGCCGATCCTCCACGGCTCGGACTGAAACTCCGGGACACCGCCCGTGAGGATCGAAATTGTCCACTGGACAAACATTAAACAACCCACAATGATTCCGTACCAGGTCGGAAATCTCATTTTTTCCTTTGCTCGCTGTGTTATTCCCAAAATAAAAGATGGGCAGCACTCCTGCCCATCTTTTGCCTTCTTTTATTTCGTGACCTGATTTACGCCGCCCACGCCACTGATCTGCTTGGTGACTTCCGGCGAGCCGTAATAACTGACGGAGCCTGCACCCGAAATCATGGCAGCGAGTTGTTCCTCGGCCCAGACGGTCGCACTGCCCGCGCCGCTGATGTTGACGCTGACCGTACTGCACTTCAGGTCCTTGCCGTTGAAACCGCCAAAACCGCTGATGTTCACGACGAGATCGCCGGCTGTGCCAGAAGCAGCCGTGCTGCCAGCGCCGCTGAGGTTAACGTCGAGCTTTTTGACGGCAATATCATTGAGCTTCACATTTCCGGCGCCATCCAGCGAGACGCTGAGATCATCCGAGTGTATCCCATCGACAATGGATTCACCTGCACTGGAGAAATCCAGAGCTGAAAGATTTTTGACCGTGATGGTGATCACCACCAGCTTCGTCGGGTTGACGTGCTGGCCGTTCTGGGATTTGTAATAGATGCGCAGCTCGTTGCCTTTGACTTCCGTCTTCAGGCCCGGGAGCACATTGTCCTCCGCCTGGATCTTGAGTGTCTCTGAAGCTCCCTGGGAAATAAGAACACGGGCCGGATAATCAACCTGGATCGAGTCGAAGCCGCTGACATCTCTTGTTTGGGTCACAACATTTCCTGAACCGCGTATACTGTTTCCCATAAATATATCCTCACTCTGAACGCCAAAGGTTAACATCCCGGATGGCTTGTCCCAGCCCAGCTGAGGGGCATAGAGGATCGATAGAAAGATTCCGCCGATGAGCAGGACATCCATCAGGATGGAAGTATATGCCCAATAGGGTCTTAAGATCAACCCGATGCCTGCCGCGATCAGCAGGAAGGGCCAGATATAGGTCAGCGCCCAGAGGCTGGATTGGGGAATGGTCCCGGAGCGGATCAGCAGCCAGATCACCCCCGCGGCGATCAGCAGTAACGGACCGAATAGAGATCGTTTTTGTTGCATGATTTCCTTCCTTCTTTTGGAACCTTGCGTCGGAGATCCCTGGGGTCTTGCCCTCAGGCAGGACAGGCTCTTCGCAATCTTTTTATACAAATCAACTCGCCGGCGGTAGTGGCTCTTCCATCGATTTCTCCTGCTTCCCATGGAACAAGCCGGAACGGGAAAGCACGAGATAGATACCCAGCAGGATCAACAGCACGGGGAAGACCATATTGCTGAGCGATGAAAACAGCGTTTCAAAGATCGTGCCGAAGACGATGAACAGGACGGCGCCGATCTTCATGACCCTGGTACCCGAACGCCTTTGATTTGCATCCTCTCCATACCAGCCCATGATATAAATGCCAAGCCCAACGAAGATAATGATCAGCGTCCAGATGTAGGACATGACCGTCCAATGCTGGGTGATGTTTTGGAAGAGGATCACCAGGCCGATCCCGCCGATGATGGTTCCGGGGATGGCAAACGCCGCACCACTTTTCCCGGCGGCGAACATGGCGATAAAGAACAGGGCTCCGAATCCAATGAGGGCGATGGGCCAGAGCAGCCCCCAATCGATATTGTCGTAGACCCGGCTGATCAGGGCGAGCAGACCAATGCCGATCAGGATGGCACCTCCAATCAGGGCGCCTGCGTTGTTGCGATTTGTTTGCATATTCTTTCCTTTCAAATTCCGAAGAAATAACCGGGCCTTCCATCCCAGCTACTTTGGCTCACTCTCTTTACGCAAAAGAGGGGTAAGGGTTGCAATCAGCTCATCGGGGGATGCCCCCTTGTAAATGAATGCCGCCCCTGCCTCCCTGGCGGCGCTGGCATCATTGGCATCCACACTGAGAAGGATAATCTTCAGGTGCGGATAGGCGCGTTGGAGCAGGCGACAGGTTTCGGGTGCGGGAGAGCCGTACAGCCTCCAATCCAGGAGTACCAGGTCAGGTGGGATACAGTCCAGGGCGCGGATTAACGTTTCCAGACTGTCCACTTCGACGATTTCATCCGTCCCAAGTTTTCTTCGAAGTAGAAGAGCCAGTGCTTTTCGTGCTGCAGGGTCAGGATCTGCGACCAGGATACGAATCATATGAGCCTCGCTTGTAGTGTATGACAGGCGAGGCTCATCAGCATCTGACTTTGGATGAGTATTTAACTGTCCGAATGGACAGGTGGGGGGCTATACCAGTTTCTGTTCGATCGCCGCCTTGACGGCTTCCACGCGGCTGTTGACGCCAAGCTTGTGGAAGATGTTCGAGATATGGAACTTGACCGTGCCCAGGCTGACGACCAGCTTTTCGGCAATGGCATTGTTGTTCAGGCCATCGACCATGCACTTCAGGACTTCACGCTCCCTCTCGGTGAGCTGCTCGCCGGGGATCTGCGGCTGGGCGACGGATTGTGCCAAGACCTGGGTGGCTTCTGGGGACAGGATCATATGGCCCGCGCAGGCCGAGCGGATAGCGTTGCCGAGCTCCATGGCAGTAACGTTCTTCTGCAGATAGCCAACTGCACCTGCCTGCAGCGCGCCCTGGATCATGTTTTGCTCGGCGAAACTTGTCAGCGCGATGACCTTGACCTCGGGATACTTTTGATGGATCTCGCGCGTGGCCGTTATGCCGTCCGTACCCGGCATCATCAGGTCCATGAGGACAACATCCGGCCTATGCAGAGATACCATCTGCACGGCCTCAGAGCCGTCGGATGCCTCGCCGACCAGCTTGAGGTCCTTGTTCACCATCAGGAATTTGGAAAGGCCGCTTCGTACAACGGCATGGTCATCTACGAGAAGAACTTTGATTGTCATGGGTACTCCTTTATCGGCTTGCTGTAGCGGTGTCTACATCACTTTTAATTTGGCGTTCGGGTCTCGGTTCCAGATCACTTCCACGCAGGTTCCCGAGCCGGGCTGGCTAGTAACCTGGAAGTCGGCCCCGATCGCCTCGGCACGCTCGCGCATGATGCGCATCCCGAGGCTGGTGGGCTTGATGGTGCTCATATCGAAGCCAATGCCGTTATCGTAGGTCTCAAAGCGGATCGTGTTTTCCAGGATCGAAAGGTTTACATCGACCTGTGTGGCGCGGGCATATTTGAATACGTTGTTCAGGCTTTCCTGGGCAATCCGGTACACGGCAATCTGTACCTCCGGGGGAAGCTGGCAGTCGCCTTCGATCGACAGTTTGATCGGCAGCCGGGAGCGGCCGATGAATGCTTCACATAACTGCTTGATGAGATCGCTCAGGCGGGTCTGTGTAAGTGTGGCGGGACGCAGCTCGAGCAGGAGAGTCCGCATTTCAGCCAGCGCGCCGCGCGTCAACTGTCGCAACTCCTCCGTGGATCGTTTGGCTTCGTCCACATCCATTTCCCACAGATCAGGAAGCACCTCGGCGATCAGGCTGGCCGAGAAGAGTGTCTGGGTCACGGCGTCGTGCAGGTCGCGGGCCAGGCGGGTGCGGTCTGCTGCCACCGCTTCCTCGGCGGCTTTTTCGGCCAGCTCCTGTTCGATCTTTGTGCGCTGCTCCATCTCCTGGTGCAGCAGCTGATTGGCTTCCTCCAGCTTATGCGTGCGCTCCTCGACGCGCTGCTGGAGTGTCAGCAAATAATCGGCCTCCTGTTCGGCCAGGCGCTCGGCTGCCCGTTTCTGGTCGTCGATATCCTCGATGATCCCGACCAGATAGTCAGGCTGGCCGTCCATGTCCCGCACCAGCGAGTAATTGATGCGCGCCCAGAAGATGCGCCCATCCTTGTGGCGGTAGCGGCGTTCCATGACATAGGAATCACGCCTGCCTGCCAGCAGCTCTTCGAACAGCTCGATATCCATGGAGCGGTCCTCAGGCACGGTGAGGGAACGGGGATCGATGTCCCGGATCTCCTCCATCCTGTAACCGATGATCCGCTCGGTGGCAGCATTGAATGCGATCGGCCGGCGCCCGAGGGTCATAACAGCA
>JBLMZU010000127.1:0-4116 GCA_050258995.1 Bacteroidota bacterium | reverse complement strand
GATTCGATCCTGTGCTTTACCCCCAACCATTTTCTGCACAACACGATCATGTCCGTGCTTCTTCTGCCCACCTCGCCGGTTCTCGACGATCTGCGGCATACCGTAAAAGAGGCGCATCCCTACTGGCGGGCGGACTGGGATGGGACGCTGGATCGCACTTCCCTTCTCTTCCTGGCCGTAGATCTGTTTTTGATTGTCTTGGGGGTGAGTGTTACGTGGAAATATCAGCGCCTGCCCGGCATCGTTCCACTGGCAGTCTTTGTATTTTATAACGCGGCAAATTCCCTGGCCCGCACTTCGGGTGGCAGATACCTTGTCCCGATGGACTGGATCATTACCATCTACTTCATGGCAGGCATCCTTTTCCTCTTCACTGAGGCTGCCCGGGTGACCCATCTGCGGACGATATCCCTTTTCAATCCTGAACACCAGGAGGACACAACCAGGTCACCAGGATTTGCGTGGCGCAGGGCGATACCGATATTGATCGCTCTATTTTTGGCCGGCTCACTCGTCCCTCTTTCAGAAAAGCTTTATCCCCCGCGCTATGCAGGCTTCAATATCCCGGAAACGGTGCAGGAACGGGCATCACAGATCCGCCACGCCGGATTGGACGTGGATAAATTAAATGCCTTCCTGAAGAGTCCCGGGGCGGAAGCCCTGGTGGGCCGGACCCTCTATCCCCGCTCCTACAAGATGGGACAGGGGGAGATCAGCTTTTACTTCTATCCTTTTACCAACATGGACTTTCCCCGCACCGGTTTTTTCCTGATCGGTCCGCACGGCCAGGACAATATTATTCTTGCGGGCGGCTCCCCCAAATATCTTCCGCATACGGCAGACGCCCTGGTGATCGGCTGCCGGGAACAGAATTATGTGGATGCCCTCATGGTGATTGTTTTGGATAAAAATGGAGCAGTATACACACGCTCTCCCATGCCGGAGCTTGCCTGTCCCATGAAGCAGCCGGTCTGCCAGAACAACAATACATGTGAATAAATAAGTGAACCCAACCGGTCTTAAAAAATTGAGCGCAGGCTGTATCCTGCGCTCAATTTTATCCACAGCAATTCAAAGAATCTATCCCTTGAGTGCCCCTGCCATCAGTCCACGCAGGAAATAGCGGCCGAGGAAAATGTATACCAGCAGTGTCGGCAAGGCAGCCAGGAGGGTGGCTGCCATCAGAACGTTCCATTGCACCAGCTGGCTTCCAGCCAGGTTGTTGAGCGCCACCGTCACCGGCCAGTGGGACTGGTTGGTCAGGATCACCGCAAACAGGAATTCATTCCAGGCCTGTGTGAACTGCCAGATGATCACCACGGCAAAACCGGGCGCCGACAGGGGAAGCATGATGTAACGATAAATGCCCATCAGGCTGGCCCCGTCAATTCGCCCGGCCTCCAGGACCTCGGTCCCGATCCCGGCGTAATAGTTGCGGAAGATCAGCGTGGTGATCGGGATGCCATAGATGATATGAACCAGGACCAGGCCAGGCAGATCCCCATACAGCTTGATATACTGCATGAATTTCACCAGCGGGATCAGGATGCTTTGATACGGAATGAACATCCCAAACAGGATGAAGGCAAATACGATGTCCGAGCCGCGGAATTTCCACTTGGACAGCAAATATCCATTAAAGGAACCCAGTAGTGCGGAAAGCAGCGCCTCCGGGATGACCATCAACAGGCTGTTCTTCAGGTTGGGAGCCAGCTGTATATATCCTGCAATAAAGTTATCAAGATGCAACCCTCCAACCGGCAGTGCCCACATTGTTTTGAGGTCGACCTGATTGATCGGTTTAAATCCGGTCAACAAAAGCAGATATACCGGCAGAAGATAAAATATCGCCAGCGCGATCAAAATAATATAGAAAAGCGAGTTCATCGCAATCCGGCGGTTCATAGTTGTGTCTCGGTGCGCATATTTTGGACCAGGTAGGGTACGACCAGGACCGCCACACTGACGAGCATGAGTATCCCGATCGCCGCGCCCTGGGCATAATTGTAGCCATCGAACGTTGTCGTCCACATGTAAATACCCGGGACATCCAGGCGAAGGTCCTTATGACCAAGCGCCACGATCAAATCAAAGATCTTGAGCGACATATGTCCCAGGATGATCACCGCGCTGAGCGTCACCGGCTGGAGCATGGGCAGGATCACGTAGCGATAGATCTCGAACTCAGTGGCCCCATCGACGCGCGCCGCTTCCCGGATATCATCCGAGATGCTGCGGATCCCGCCCAGGTAAAGCGCCATGGTAAATCCGGAGAGCTGCCAGACGGCAGGGAGGACGGTAAATACCATCCCCCAGGGTTGAGGCGAAGAATGCCACTGGCTGACCAGAAAGTCGAGCCCCAGTGAATGGAATATAAGATTGATCCCCGTGATCCGGTTGCCTGTCGCCGGGTTCATCAGCCAGCCCCAGACCACACCCGAAGCAATGAACGAGATCGCCATGGGGAACAGAAAGATGCTGCGGAAAAGCGCCTCCCCTTTAAGATGCTGGTCCAGCAGAATGGCCAGCCCGAGGCCCAGAATCAGGCAGCCGGCAATAAAACCAATGGTGAAGACCACGGTGTTGCGGACATCGATCATAAAGCGCGGATCATGGAACAGGTAAGTATACTGGCTTAAACCGGCCCATGTATAATCCGGCATCAGTCCCTTCCACTGGCTCATTGAAACTCGAACTGACCAGCCGATAAAACCATAAACAAAGATCGCCACTGCAATGACCGATGGCATCAGTAATGCGATGGCAAGCAGCGTTTCGTTCTCAAACATTTGTACAACGATCAATACCCCGATATAAAAAACCAATCCGCTGATCAATTTTGCTATGGATGTGTAGTTCGATCCTGCAATAATAAGCTGTGTACGGTTGAGGAAATAAACGCCGAGGGCGCCAAAGAGCATCAGCAGGATTGCCAGAATAAGTTTTGGGGGATTGAGCTTGAATTTTCGCAACATCGGCTACCTCGCTTTCAAGCGGGATTTGTTTCCAGCCAAGGTAAAATCATTCACAGCACCCCAGATTGTAACTGCCTTTTCAGGATTATGAAGAGGCAATCAAAAGTAGAACCACAACGATTAACATCCAAAATGGGCGGCTCCATGAGCCGCCCATTGCATTCAAATCCCATTTCCTCGTGGGTTACTTGCAGACACCGTCCGACTTACAGGCGTCCACTAACGCCGTCTGGAAGTCGGATACCTTCGACGGATCGGCGACGAACACGCCCAGAGCCGTGGCAATCTTGCTGTTCCAGGATGGGTTGCCAACCACCTCGTGCGTCAGGCTGCCCACGACCTTGTTGCTGGCCCAATCCTTGGCTGCGTTCTGCGAATATTCGCTGAACTTGCTCTGATCGCAGTCGGTGCGGGCGCAGATCGAACCCTTGAGCGGGTTAAAGGCTTCCTGGCCCTCCTTGGAGGCGGCCACTGTCAACCAGTCTTTCGTGCCCTGTGGGTTCTTGTTGCCCACCGGCAGGACGAAGCTGTCGGCCAGGAATACAAATGTGCCGTTCGTTCCGGGCGGGGGGGCCCAATCGAAATCGGTGTGCGGCTTTAGAGCCAGGCCGTTCGGGGCAGGATTCGCAAAGTAGCCGTAGGCCCAGTCGCCCATGATATTGAAGGCGGCATCGCCATTGGTCATGAGCTGTGCAGCGGGCTGCCAGTCGGACAGCGTAGCCGCATCGCTGTTGGTGTAGGACAGCGCCTTGGCGTAGTTGTTCAAGGCCTTCGTCACATCCGCACTGGACCAATCGGCACCGGATTCCCAAAGCTTGGCCCAACCATCCGGACCAAGGGTGCCGATCATCACGTTCTCAAACAGATGCTCAGCGGTCCAGGCGGGACCGAGAGCCAGGCAGGTCTTGCCAGCTGCCTTGATCTTGTCACAGGCGGCGAAGAAGTCGTCGTAGTTCGCGAAGCCGCCTGCAGGTACTGTCACGCCGGCATCCTTCAGGACCTTCGGGTTGTACCACATAACGTTCGAGCGGTGGATGTTCACCGGCACGCTATACGGATGACCATCCTTGGAGATCAGGGGCAGCAGGGCAGCAGGCAGCGCCTTGCCAAAGCCACTGGAGTTAAAGAAATCATCCAGCGG
>JBLMZU010000126.1:0-13993 GCA_050258995.1 Bacteroidota bacterium | reverse complement strand
CAGTGTTCGCCGCGCCGACCTGGATGGCGCCGTCCACGATCTTTTGGAATAAAAAGCGCTGGTCGGTAATCGAGACAACGGCCTTGCCGATATCAATAATGGCCGTCAGCTCCTGAACCTTACGCTGCAGTTCACGGTTGGCTTCGCCCAGTTTGAGGCCGAGGCGCTCCCGGTCATGCAAACCATGGACCTGGCCGAGCGCACGTTCCACGACAGAGACCACCTCCGCATCCCGGACCGGCCAGAAGATGGCATCCGAAGCACCCATGCGAAACGCCTGGATAATATCATGCTCCTGTCCCCGGTTGGCAACCACAAGCACGGGCGTATGAATGTTTTGGGAGGAAAGGGCGAGGATCAGATCCTTGGCGCTCAAGCCAGGCAGGTTTAGATCGGCAATGATCAGATCAGGGGGAGTTTGAACCGCGTATTGAATTGCGGATGAGACATCCGGAACAACATCCACTTGATAGCCTACAGACCTGAGGGCCTGGCGGGCAATCAAATCACTGATCTGTAGATCCTGTTCGACAAGTAAAATGCGATCCCCGGCAGATGGCATAAACTCACTCTCACGTACCGCCTAACTCATTGAAGAGGAAGCCTTCCTGAATGAAATCCTTGTGGAGGGTTGATCAGGCGGCGCTATGTAAATCGCTTGCACTGCGCGATCGGATTGTAACACTCTTTATTGCCAAAGCCGGCTTGCAGCAATGACCGTGCTATACTTGCCAAAATTTATCCGAATAACAACTAAATAAGGTCATTTATGAGAATCCGGGAACTCAGGAACGATTTTAGAGCGAATGTTCTTCTCCCCAGTATTACGGCAGGGCTGATCGCCGCCATTCTGACCATCAGTGTGGAAATCTCGCTTGCCGCGTTGATCTTTTCAGGCGACCTGGAGCAATTCCTGGCCGGGGGGATCGGCCTCATGCTGTTTGGAGCGTTTGTGGTGGGTGTAACGATCGCATTGACCACGTCACTTCCCGGCATGGTCGGCCTGCCCCAGGATACGCCAGCCGCCATCATGGCCCTGGTCGCCGGTGCCATTGCCGCCAGCATGCGAGGCGACAATCCGAACGCTGTATACGCCACGGTGGTCGCAGCCATGTCCCTGACCTCCATTCTGACCGCGATCTTCTTTCTTCTCCTCGGTTGGTTCAAGGCAAGCGGCTTTGTACGTTATATTCCCTATCCCGTCGTCGGCGGCTTTTTGGCCGGGACAGGCTATCTGCTCAGCATGGGAGCCTTCGGGGTGATGGCAGATATTTCCAAACTCACTGACCTGCCCCGATTGTTGAATGCACAGGACCTGATCCTGTGGGTGCCCGGCGTCATTTTTGCCATCACGCTTCTCCTGCTTTTGAGGCGATGGAATCACTTTTTGATCACGCCGGTTGTATTGGTTTTGGCGACGGCACTCTTTTATGGCTATCTCTGGATTGCCGGTATCCCGGTCGGCGAGGCAGCCAGCCGCGGCTGGCTGCTGGGGCCCTTCCCAGCGGGCGGCTTATATCACCCTTTGAGTCTTTCCGATCTTGGGCTCATTCAATGGGCAACGATTTTGCATAACATCGACAAGATCGCAACGATCCTGGTTCTCAGCATCATCGGGCTGCTGTTGAATGCAAGCGCCCTTGAAGTAACGGTAAAAAAAGATATCGATCTCGACCGGGAGCTTCAGGCGGCTGGCTGGGCAAACCTGGCCGGCGGTTTGGGAGGAAGTTCCGTCGGGTATCAGGCCCTGGGCTTCTCCGCGCTCGCCTACCGACTTGGAGCGAAAAGCCGCCTTGTCAATCTGATCTCCGGATTGCTGTGCGGGGTGGCATTATTTTTCGGCGCGTCCCTGATTTCCTTCTTTCCCAAGCCGATCATGGGGGGCATGCTGCTTTATTTGGGTTTGTCATTTCTGGTGGAATGGCTGATCGACGCGCGCAAGGTCCTTCCCCTTTCGGATTATCTGCTGGTGTGGGTGATATTGGTCATCATCACGGCAATTGGGTTCCTGCAGGGGGTGGCCGCGGGTATCTTCATTGCAGCGATCCTGTTCGTCATCAGCTACAGCCGCATCGATGCCATTAAGGCCATTCTGGACGGATCCATGTTTCACAGCAAGGTGGATCGTCCCCAGTACCATCGCGATCTTCTTCACCAGCGCGGAACGGAAATTTTCATCCTTCGCCTGCAGGGATATATTTTCTTTGGGACCATTCAGAACATCCTTGAAAGGGTCCGGCTCCGTATCCATGACCAGGAGCAGGGACCCTTGAAATTTCTGATCCTCGATTTTCAGCGTGTCACCCGGCTGGACTCTTCAGCCATTTTCGGCATTACGCGCCTGAAACAACTGGCGGAAGCGAACAAACTTCTGATGGTGTGGACTCAGATCGCGCCCGAGATCGCGATACAAATGGAGCGCGGTGGGCTGCACGATCAGTCGGATGACACATTCCTCTTCGAAGATACCCTGGATGAAGGTGTCGAATGGTGTGAGAACAAAATTCTCGCATCGGAAGGCATCAACGATCTGACCGGTGTCATTGAAAAAGTCGAGTCGCAACTGAAGCATGTCTTCCCCAATCTTCAGGGCGTGGATCATTTGATGAAGTACCTGGAATGCGAGGTGGTGAAAACAGGGGAATATCTGATGAGGCAGGACGAGCCCTCCGAGGAAATGTTCTTTGTCGAGTCAGGCATGGTCACCGTAGAGCTGGAGCTGCCGAATGGCCGGCGGGTCCGACTGCGCAGCATTCGCGGTGGTGCAACTGTCGGCGAAATGGGCATCTACCTGGGAGGCACGCGGACCGCATCCGTGGTGGCATCCCGTCCCAGCACGGTCTACCGTCTCACACGCCAATCCCTGGATGAAATGCGTGAAAATGATCCCGAGATCGCGGCGCTCTTCCACGAGTGGATCGCCCGCCTGCTCGCCGAGCGCATCGCGGATAACAACCGCATGTTCGAAGCGCTGATGGATTAAAAATAAACCGCAGAGATGTTTCTTCTCTGCGGTCAAAAGCAGGCTTGGATCAAGAGAACTTACAGCTTAAACACAGGACGTGATATGCCCGTAACGATCCCGCGGTGATTTGTGATGGACATTTCGGGTCCGAACCCCGCCAGGACCTGTTCCTGTTCCGAAGAGAGGACGCCCAGCTGGCGCAGGATCTCGATCGTCACCGCCGGGCGGACGCGGTTTCTGGCCTCGAGGTTCATCCCCATCCGGGAGGCGTCGCCATCCAAAACCTTGATCGCGATCCCCAGGCCCGGAGCGTCCGCGCCCCTCGTACCGGGCAACAGGCCAAGGATCTGGTATCCTTCGGCGCCGCGCTTGGTCACGATCCGGCCGTTTCCCGCTTTCATCAATTGCTCATCAAACTCGCCATAGCCGCTGGCCATCTCGGGGAAGGCGGTCATGGCCGAGGTGATCTTGCGGCAGGCCTGGACGCGCTGCTCGGGAAGCGCATGCGGATCGCACATCCGGGCAAAGCCCAGGGCAGCGCTGCGCAGCGGCACCGCAAAATTGGGGGCCGAACAGCCGTCCGTTCCAAGCTCCACCTGCTCGACGGGAAGCTCACACATGGCCGCGAACGTCGCAAGAATATCCATCTGGACCGGATGGTCGAACGCAAGATAATTTTCCAGAGGCAGGCCTCGCATTTTGGCATGCGCCAGCATGGCCGTGTGTTTGCCCGAGCAGTTATTGTGATTGGTGGTCGGCCTGCGGTCATGAATGATCAGCGTTTTCAGCTCATCCACATCGCCCGGCAGGTGGGTGCCGCACTGCAGGTTACTTTCCTCGATCCCAACCTTTTCCTGGAGCCGGCGGACAGCCTGCACATGCATGTCACTGCCCTCATGCGAGGCACACGAGAGGGAAAGCTCACGCGGCGTAAAGCCAAAATACTCCACACCCCCGCGCTCGACAAAGGGCAGCACCTGGAAGGGCTTGGCGCTGGAGCGTAAAAAAGCGACCATTTGCGGGTCGCCATAGGATGCAAGTAATGTACCGTTTGAGTCCACCACTGCGATGGACCCATAATGAACGGACTCAACCACCCGTCCACGCGTAACTTCAAACAATGGTTCTGCCTTCACTGTTCCTCGATGATCTGCTTCGATGCTGGAAGATAATGGCGGGTGTAATAATGCTGCAGTCCATATCGCAGGCGGTTCAGATACTGTCTCTGCCGCGCGGCTGGAATCTTGAAGTCCTTCAGGATCTGGTCGGCAAGCTTGTCGGTGGCCGGAACGGCAGGTTTCTTCTTCCCGAGCTTATCCACCTTGTCATAAATGTGCTTGAGGATATCAATCTCGCTGCGGACGGTCTGCTGATTGACCACTCCCCCGCGCCCACTGACAATGGCATAACCTTTATATTCAGGCTCCAAGAGCACCTTCAGGGCCTCGATCCACTGCGGAAGATCGGCGTTTGCCAGGAAGGGCGGCTGGCCCTTCAAAACAGCATCGCCAACAAAAACCACCTTTTCCGCCGGCAGTTCAACCCAAATGGCCCCTGAGGAGGGACCGGGCCGGCTCTCAAGCAGAATGGGCGTGTCGCTCCAATGGATCGTCATCCGCTCGACAAAGGAGATTTCCGGGGGCGCCCAGCGTACGCTTCCCAGGCCGGCAATGGATTCCCAGTTGGCGCCAGTCTCATCCCCCTGGGCTTTGAACGTAGTCGGACGGTTGCGGAATGCCTGGGCTGTCTTCTCATGGGCAATAACCGTGCAGTCCATGGCGCGGACGCCCAGCGTT
This sequence comes from Bacteroidota bacterium, assembly GCA_050258995.1. Classification (GTDB taxonomy): domain Bacteria; phylum Chloroflexota; class Anaerolineae; order Anaerolineales; family Villigracilaceae; genus Defluviilinea. The sequence continues at coordinate 9,232 of JBLMZU010000126.1, read as the reverse complement.
CGATCCGGGTGGGCATCCAGGTTGATCAGCACGCGTTCCGGGCCGTTGCCCATGCCCATCAGCGAGGCGCGCCAGGCGCGGCCATCCTCGGGGGATGGCGGTGCGTCGATCTGGATCAATCCACGGGTCTGGGTAATGACACCCAGGGTAACGCCCAGGTATCTGTCTTCGATGTAAATATTCTCTGCAATCGCATCCATTGAAAACTGTTGCTCCTATTAAAGAGTATCGCTCTTTATTCAGCCTGGCCCGCCAGTTGTTCCGGGGTCGCCATGGGGAAGGTGAAATGAAACGCCGCGCCCTTACCGGGCTCGCTCTCCACCCAGATCCGCCCTCCGTGGCCAAGGACCGCCAGGCGGCAGAATGCCAGGCCAATGCCGAGTCCACCCGGCCGGTTGTTGCCATGCAGCCGTGTAAACTTGTTGAAAATATGATCCTGCTCTGCAACCGGGATGCCAGGACCATTGTCCTTCACCCACAGGTGGATCATGCTATTCTCTTCGCGTGCACCCATTTCGATCCGGCCGCCTGCCGGGCTGAACTTGCTGGCATTTTCCATTAGATTGATGAGCACACGGCGCGCCATATCTTCATCCACCCAGACCGCTGCCAAGCTGACCGGCAAATCCGTGATCAGCTCCTGGCGGCGGCCGCTCGTCACCGGCGTTACATCGCGGACAGCGTTGTGGATCAGGCTCAGGCTGTCCACCACTTTTTGATCCGCAACCGGCTGGCCGGATTCAAGCCTGCTCACATCCAGCAGCGAACTGACCAGACGCTGGATGCGGTCGGTTGAGTTCTCGGCGATCTTCAATATCGACTCGACCGTATCCCGGTCATCCTCCGGGACCATGCTGTAGAGCACATCCAGGCTGGAGACAATGTTTGCCAGAGGCGAGCGCAGGTCATGATAGATCATGGCCGTCAGATCGTTCCGCAGGCTGTCCAGTTCCTTGCGTTCTGTGATATCCCGGATGATCCACTGGATCGAATCGGTTTCGTCAAATTCGACGCGGCGGGCATGCACCTCGATTGGGAGGGTTGCTTCTTCCTTGTGAAGGACGGACTCATAGGAGCAGGTGCGGTTCTCGCGCAGGGTTTCGAACATTGTCCCCGTTCGATCCCAGTCCACATCGTGGAGCTGGTCGATCCGCAGGGAATGCAGCTGGTCACCGGAATAACCGGTCATCAGCATCGCCTGGCGGTTGGCTTCGAGGATGTTCCCACCCCAGTCTGTGATCAGCATGGGGTCAATACTGTCCTCGAACAGTTCACGGTAACGCTGGTGGGCGGCCTGCAGCTTCTCGAACAATTGAGCGTTCTGGATGGTCGTCCCGGCCAGGCCGCCGATTCCAGTCATGACCAGCAGGGCATCCGGGTCGAAGGAATTGGAGATCGGGTTGATCGCTTCGATGATCCCGATGACGCCCAGAGGAGACTGGATCGGTGCCACGATGATGGACCGGATCTCCACACCCCCGAATTTGTCCGCTTCGCTATAGTTTTTTTCCTGGCTGACGTCGGTCACCACCACGCCGCGACCATCGCGCGCTGCGGTGGCGACAATGCCATCCCCCAGCCTGACCGTTCTTCCGATGATATTGCCCGCATTGTGCCCGGCTGCAGCCCGGTAGACGAGCTGCTCACTATCGATCATGCCGATCGCCGCCGTTTCCACTTGCAGCGCCTGCACGGTCTGGATCAGGATGCGCTGGAACACGTCGTCCATGCGCAGCGAAGCGTTCATCGCAGAAGCACCCTCCGCCAGGGCCGTCATCACGCGTGCCTGGCGCTGGCTCTCTGTGTACAGCCGCGCGTTGAGAACGGCAATGCTGGCCTGGTCGGCAATGGCCTGCATCAGCTCAAGCTGCTCATGTGAGAATACATTGGGCTTGGGATGGACAAGAGTCAGAACCCCCACCAGCATCTCGCGTGCCACCAACGGCACACAGATCGCCGACTTGGCACCGGATCGATCGAGTGCATCGTCCGGGCGCATCAGCCAGCGCTCATCCTTGCTGGTATCCGGGACCAGTACGCCCTTGCGATGGCGGATCACCCAGCCGGCGAGACCCCGCTCGGTCGTCTCACGCAGCTGCTGGGTGGTGTGCTCCAGGATGTGCGTGCCATAGACAATGGTCGCGTCCACGGCTTTACCAGAGTCATCCAGCACCACGATGCTGCACCGCTCGCCACCCACGTTCTGGATGGCCTCATACAGGACGCGCTGAAGCACAGTTCGCAGGTCGAGCGCAGTTGCCACCTCGCGGCTGACATGAAAGAGTAGTTCGAGCAGGGCCCTGGTACGATCTTGATCCTGTGGCAGTGACATAAGTTCCTGATATGCTATTTCCGCTTCCTTTGCAAATCATACCACGCAGTGGAAACAACATGTAAAGTATAGCACAACCCTGTCCCCGGCGTTCCCGCGGTAGAATTGCGCCCATGTCACTGGATATTCCCCGCATTAAAGCCCTGTGTTTCGATGTGGACGGCACACTGAGCGACACCGACGACCTGTATGCCCGCAAGGTTTCGCCCTATCTGCCCCGCACGATCTTCCACGATCCTGACCAGACAGCCCGCCGCATGGTCATGTGGGTGGAGTCGCCTGGCAATGCCCTGCTGGGATACGCCGACAGGATCGGTTTGGACGACGAGATGGGCGCGTTCATCGACCGGTTCTCCCGCGCCCGGCCCAACACTACCCAAAAGTTCCTTCTCATTCCGGGCGTGGACGAAATGCTGGCCGCCCTCAAAGGCCGCTACCCGATGGCGATTGTGAGTGCCCGCCACGAAAAAAGCACCATGCGCTTTCTGGAGCAGTTCGACCTGGTGAAATATTTCGATGCCATTATTACGGGGCTATCCGCGCCCCATACCAAGCCCTTTCCAGACCCCATATTTCTGGCTGCGCAGAGGATGGGGGTCAAACCCCACGAATGCCTGATGATCGGGGACACCACGGTGGACATGCGCGCCGGAAAGTCCGCCGGGGCACAGACGGTGGGCGTGTTATGTGGTTTTGGGGAGGAGAAGGAGCTGCTGGATATGGGGGCCGATCTCATCCTGAGCAACACGCACCAACTGATGGATATACTGAACGCTCAGGTGCCAAAATCCTGACCGTTTGGAACGGTGCTTTTCAGGCGGAAGGCGATCACCTCACACCAGATCAGAATGGCAAGGAGAAAAAAATAAAAGGCAAATCCCTTCATCCAAAAGGTGGGAACGGCGAGGATGACCGTGATCCAGGTGTAAACCGCCAGATTTTTCCAGCGCGCATCCTTTAGAAAGACAAAGCCAACCAAAACCATTGCCGGCATCAGGGTCAGGCCGATCACAACAAAAGAGGAGTCGTGCAGAAGTCCATGCCAGGTACGCAGAGGCCGGTCCATCGTCTTGTCGGTGGAGAAAATTAGTCCCATCATGCCGACTCCGGCCAGGACCAGCAGCCAGATGGCAATGGATGCCAGCCGGGTGCGCGGCAGGCTGAGGCAGAGTCCCGCCGCGAAGATGATGATCAGAATCCCGCAGATGAGGAACGTCGCTGTCATGATCCAGCCGACCGGGCCAAGGGCGAGACCGCTGGGCCAGTCCAGGGGTGCGCGCAGTCTCCAGCCGATGGAGGTCATGAAATCATATTCCAGGATGGTCAGGAGGGTAATCACGCCTCCCAGGAGAAGCGGACCGAGGATGCCGGCGATCGCAGCCAGCCTGATCTTTTGCCGGTTACTCATCTTGCGAGATAAATAGCAAGCAAAGCCAGGATCGCGGGAAGAGCCTGTACATAAAGGATCGTGCGCCCCGCCGTCAAGCCGCCATAGATACCGGCAACCCCTACACAGATCAGGAAAAACACAATCACATTGACCTGACCGCTGGCCAGCCCCCAGATCAACCCTGCAGCCAGAAAGCCATTGTATAGTCCCTGGTTGGCGGCCAGTACGGCCGACGCTTTGGAAAATTCTGGCGTCGTCCTGAATATTCTCCGGCCAGGCGGGCGGTCCCAGTAGAACATCTCGAGCACAAGAAAGCCAACATGCAGGATCGCGACGATACCGACAAGGAGTTTCGCAACCGACAGCATCTCACCTCCACAAAGAAACCTGCGGGATCCAGACTCGTTAGGTTACTTCGCTAAAAACCTCGGTACAAGAATCCACAGTAGGAACAAAATCAATCCGCCCGCCATAAAAGGCACCGGGGCACCCAGCCATTGGAAGAGCAGGCCGTAAAAGATTGGAGCGATGGCATTCGCCGCGCTGTAAAAGGCAGCCGAGATTCCCAGCATTCCCCCCACATCGCCCGGGTCGGAGGACTTGGTGATCAAACTGTTAATGGAGGGGTGCAAGACCGCGCCCCCCAGCGCCGCCGGAAAACTGACCAGCAGCAGCCAGCCAATCCCCTGCCAGCCGCGTGCTGCCTGGTCGGGCAGATGGATCTGGATGCTCTTCAATGGGACCTGGATCGCCCCTTCTCCGGCAAGTCTCTCCAGGACCCTGAGCTGGTTGTACCAGGGCACGGCGATGCGTGGCGTCAGGGCGGTCCCGATCAAGCCGATGGCCAGGGAGCCGATCCCGAGGACCACGAGCCAGCGGTCTCCTTTCTGTTTCGACCAGCGGCCAATAAACCCACCCTGCACGATGATGATAAAGATCCCTGCCAGCACAAAAAGGCCGGTCGTATCCCGGGCGTCCATGCCAAGCTGGGTGAGGGTGAACAATGAAAAGAGCTGCTCATATCCGCCAAAGGCGATCTGGTAAAAGAACATCACAATCAGCAGGAACCCAACCTGCGGCCGGCCGAGGGCAGATTTCATGGCAGCGAAAGAAAAAGGCCTGCGGCCGGAGGCGGAAGGTGAATCGGCGGTCTTTGTTTCGCGGAACCAGAACAGGGTCAACAGGATGGAGGCAAGAGAGAAGAATGCTGCGCTGAATGCAACAGCCTGGTAGTTCTGCCCCGTTGCAGCCAGGACGACAAATGCAATGACCGGTCCCAGGATGAATCCCATCCCAAACGCCGCGCCGATCAATCCCAATCCTTGGGTGCGGGTCCTTTCATTGGTGCTGTCTGCGATGGCGGCCTGGGCCGTGGAAATGTTCGCCCCGGATATCCCGTCAATGATACGCGAAAGAAACAGCAGGAAAAGTGTGTTGGCAAACCCAAGCAGGATGAAACCGGCCAGGGTCCCGAGCTGGCTGACGACCAGGATCGGCTTGCGGCCGTACTTATCCGACAGGCGTCCCAGGATCGGTGCGCCGAGGAACTGCATCATCGGATAGGTTGCCTGCAATAGGCCGATCACCACCGGGGTCGCGCTGAAGCGGGCTGCGTACAGAGGCAGCAGCGGGATAATGATGGAAAGCCCGAGCAGGTCGACAAATACGATGACGACAATGGGCAGGATGCGCTTGAAGTCGAGCTTATCCTGCGGCTGCGTGACAGAGGTCATAATTTATCTGCTCAAGCCGCCGGGCAGAAACGAAATACCGATGAACACCAGGACAAGCGAAGCCAGGATCAGGAACAAATAGTTGCGATAGCGAATCGAGTCGTCAGCATTTTTCCAGCGGACAGACATGTGCGCCACCGCGGCCGCAATCACCATGGTCACGCCATGTTCGATGCGATAGGCAGGGAACCCGATCCCACCAAAACCGCCCCACAACAGCAGGACAATGCCGATCGTGGCCTGTAAATCCATCAACCCGCTGAATCCAGACATCAATCCACGGTCCACACCCTCAAGATGGCTCTTCCGCAACCAGCTGACCAGGAACACGATGATGGCAACCACGGCAACCAGCATGATCACCCAGCGAAGAATCGAATGGATCATCAAAAGAATAGGCATGCCTCTCTCCTTAATTATGGTTATCCTCGAAAACCAGGCGCAATAGTAGCACAATTCGCCTTGATTCGTAGTGTTTTTTATGCACGTGCGTACGGGTAGCTCCCTACGGGGTATTTCGTTCGTTTCGCCATGAATCCCATCCGATCGGTCCTGTCAGCCAGGTGGATAAAACTCCTTTGTATCGTGGGGGCCTTTTATGCCATTGCCGTGATCGCTTATCTTTTTACGGAAACAGGCAAATCCCTGGGTTCCAGGGACTTTCACCAGTTCTGGTATGCCGGTCACTTCATCCGTCAGGCGCGTGATCCCTATGAGGCCTTTTTCCGAAAGGAAAGATTGAACCTTCCCATCTACTATGCCGATGGAGTGGTCGTTACGCACTATCCTGTAGCCCAGTCCAGGCTTGAGATCACGCCGTCCAACACCCCGGCAATGCTCCTGACGCTGACACCTCTTTCCTATTTTTCCTGGAAAACAGCGAAATGGATCTTCCTGGCGATCAACCTTGTTCTGATGCTGATCACCGGCTGGCTTGCATTACATCATATCCCGTTCGGAAATATAAAACTGTCTGCGTTGTACGATTATCTTATTTTTCTGATTTACTTCGATTTCTCCGCCACCCGGATCGCGATCGAAAACGGGCAGACCACCCTGCTGGTCTTCCTGCTCATGATGGTGGCGTTGATCTTCTCGAAACGCGCCTGGTATATCTCAGGGCTGGCGCTCGGCCTGGCTCTCTCGAAATATTCATTATCCATTCCCATCTTCTTATTCCTCCTCTACAAGCGAAATTTCAAGGTGCTTTTTCTGGCTGTGCTTGTACAGCTTGCCGGGGTTCTCAGTATGGCCGCCATCAGTGGAGGGACGCCTGTGAAGATCGTCATGGAAAATGTAATGTTGTTCTTCCGGCTCTTCGACCAGCCTGGTGTACACCTCTCCCGCTGGTTTGAGTTTATGTCGGACAACCATTTCATCTCCATTGTTCCATCCCTGGTCATGACGGTACTCGTGTTTATCCCCTTATTTCTCTGGCTGCAAAAAAATCCCCCTCGAACGACTCAACAGGAGGAGGTGCTCGACTTCCACGTACTGACCATCCTGTTTATCTGGACGCTCCTGGTGGCCTACCACCGCTTGTATGACACCCTGATCCTGATCTTTTTCGTCATCCTGGTACTCAAGGGGCTGGCCGATCCCGGGTCCTGGGCGCTTTCCAGCAGTGGGCGCAGAGCTTTGCTGGCTTTCATGGCGCTGCTGCCTCTGATTCTGATCCTGCCCGCACGCATTGTCGATTTGCTGCTTCCGTTTTATTATGGGAGGATCGGCGATGGCATTACCACGATCCTGCTGGTGGCTATGCTTGCCATCTCCATGTTCCTGCTCCGGCGTTATCTGCACAACATGCAGGCGAAAATTATTCACAAGGAAACGGAATCCCATGACCTACGAAATGATTCTCACCGAGATACGCGGCCGCGTTGGGCTCCTGACTCTTAATCGTCCGAAGGCGATGAATGCCCTGAACAATCAATTGAGCAGCGAAGTCATGGATGCGCTGGAAGTCCTCGATCGTCAGGACGATATCGGCGCCATGGTCATTACAGGGAATGAAAAAGCCTTCGCCGCCGGGGCGGATATCAAGGAAATGGCAGGAAAATCCGCTTCCGAAATGAAGGCAAATGATTATACAGCTGTCTTCGATCGGATCCGGTCGATCCGCAAGCCGGTCATTGCCGCGGTTTCCGGATGGGCTTTGGGGGCGGGATGCGAGGTCGCCATGTCCTGCGACATGATCGTCGCCTCGGAAACAGCCAGATTTGGACAGCCGGAGATCACGATCGGCGTCCTCCCTGGGGCCGGTGGCACACAGCGACTGACCCGCGCGCTGGGCAAGGCCATCGCCATGGAAATGATCCTCAACAACCGCATGCTGACCGCCCAGGAGGCCTACCAGTTCGGGCTGGTGAACCGGGTCGTCCCCGTGGAGGGATTCCTTGACGAAGCAATGAAGCTTGCCGGCGAGATTGCCTCCCGCGCTCCCCTGGCCGTGCGCGCTGCAAAAAAGATGATCAACCAGGCGTACGAACAGTCTCTCATCGAAGGCCTGGCACAGGAACGGGAGGCGTTCTACAACCTGTTCGATACCGAGGATCAAAAGGAAGGCATGCAGGCCTTTATCGAAAAGCGCCAGCCGGCGTGGAAGGGCAAGTAGTGTGATCGATTACAACGAGCTGAGGGCTGTTTTTCAGGAGCTGCACCTCGCCGACAAGCCCGTCATTGCACACGCATCCCTCAAGCCATTTGGCTACATCCAGAACGGCGCAGATGCCATCCTGCAGGCCCTGACCGAATCGGTCCGGAGTGTGATGATGCCGACCTTCACCTACCGGACCATGATCACACCTGAAGTCGGTCCCTCCGGCAATGGGATCTCATACGGAGGCGATGATTATTACAACCGAGAAGCCCGGCCCTTTACCCTCGACATGCCCGCCGACTCCATGATGGGCATTCTGCCTGAAACCCTGCGCAATCACCCCCGGGCAAAACGGACTTCGCATCCCATCCTTTCCTTTGCCGCGATCGGCGCCGATTCCATGTTGGACTCGCAAACCAACGATGAGCCATTTGCTCCCATTGCCGCGCTCGCCGGCGAGGATGGCTGGGTGCTGTTGATCAACGTGGACCATACCGTCAACACCAGCATTCATTATGCCGAGAAGCTTGCCGGACGGAAGCAGTTCATTCGCTGGGCGCTCCTACGGGACCGGGTTGTGGAATGTCCCAACTTTCCCGGAGATTCATCGGGCTTCAATGCCATCGCGAGGCATGTTCGCCCGGACACCCGCCGTGTCGAGCGGGGCGAGGCATTCATCCAGGCGGTTCCCTTAAGAAGGCTGGTTAAGATCGTTCAGGAATTGATAAAAAAAGATCCGCTGGCCTTGCTTTGCCACCGGACCGATTGCGAGCGCTGTAATGCAGTGCGAAACCAATAGTCACGAATATCGTATCATTGGAACGTGATCTCCTCGACCCGCCAGCTCTCCTCCCCGATCACTTTTTTCAAACGCTCCAGCATCTCGGGACAGACCTGGGTCGTATCGTTGGGAAAATCGATCAGGTATCCCGAGCCATTCTCGAAGATCTGAAAGCTGAACCGGTCACGCCCGTGAAAGGAAATGAGCGTGCCGTAGATGGTCTTGATCCGCCGTCGATCATGATCCTTATCGCCAGTCGAGCGCAGGATCATGGTGATCTGCTTCGGCGGATGATCCTTATCCTTCTCCTCCTTCGCCAGCGGGACATACAGCGAGGGCGGCACGGATGCAGCCTCTATATTGAAGGCCTGGACGGCTACCGCTTCACGCGACG
>JBLMZU010000125.1:0-8291 GCA_050258995.1 Bacteroidota bacterium | reverse complement strand
AGAATCAGGACCATACTCAGTAGGTGAAATCTCTTCGTAGCCATACTCATCCTCCAAATTCGTTATCAGAAAATGATTGTGAACACAGACAACAGCCATCAAATCGTGCGAGGCACCTCCTTCCAGGATATAAAGAAATCAGGCCAGAATGACTTGAATGTTTTTTGCCTGTAAGCTTTGCAGTGTTTCCTCCGGCAGGCCGGCATCGCTGACCAGGATATGGATCTTCTCGAGAGCAAGTACAAAGGCCGGTGCGACCTTTCCAAACTTGGTATGGTCGGCCAGGACGATCACCTGGGTGGCGGCGTTGGCCAGGGCGCGGTCGGTGGCCACCTCCACGATCTGGCTGTGAGTGACACCGTGATGGATGTTGATCGCCTCCACCCCATAGAACAATTTGTCGGCTCGAAATTGATGGACGCCCCACTCGGTCAGATGGCCGTGCATGGTCTGTTCCCCCGGACGCACCGCGCCGCCCAGCACGATCAGGTCAATGCCTGGGATATCGATCAAGAGATTGGCTATCCGCAGTGTGTTGGTGATGACCGTCAACCGGCGTTGGCGCGGCAACAGCCGGGCAAGCTCGAGAGTCGTGGTGCCGCCGGCAATGAAAACCGACTCCCCGTTCTGGATCAGGTCGAGGGCCGCCCGGGCGATCCGTTGCTTGGCATCCTGGTTGATCATTTCCCGCAGGACGAACGGCCGTTCCTCGGATGAGGCGGCCAGGGCCACCTGCCCCACATTGACTCGCACCAGGCCGTCGTCCACCAGGTGATGCAGCTCGCGCCGCAGCGTGGACTGGCTGAGTCCGGAAGCGCGGGCCAGCTCCTGGATGGAGATCGGCTCGCTTTCCTGAAGCAGCCGCAGCAATACCACCTTGCGGTCAGCTCTCCTGTCATTGAACGAGCGGCTGTGGGTCTGCATCAAGTACAGTATAACCCGGACTGGAAAAATTTCAAGTTCTTTTGAAAAATTAGCCTTGAATTTCCATGAAATTGGAAATAACTGGCCGGGAGATGGAAATCCGAGGGAAAAGCTGGACGATTCTGAAGTGTTGGCAATATTGAATCGACGCGAATTTCACACAAGGATTTGGAAATTCGTGCCATTCCCCGTCGTTGGATGTGACCCCGTGCTAGAATACAAATGAGCGCCCGTGAGGGCCGCCTGGCCGTCAGGCTTGATCCATTGTTGAAAGGCAAAGAACCATGAAGAATTATTACCAGCTTCTGGAAGTTGAACCGGAGGCATCCCCGGAGAAGATCAAGGAACAATATATTTTCCTGGTCCAGGCATGGCACCCCGACAAATTCTCCAAAGCGGACCAGAAAGCCAAGGCTGAGGAAAAGATCAAACAAATCAATGCCGCCTACGAGGTACTTGGCAACCCGGCGAGGCGCACCGAGTACGATCAAAAGCTCCAAGCGTCAAAAAAGACAGAGGCAAAGCAGGCGTCCCCCCAGCAGGCTTCGCCACCCCAGGCGCCGCCTCGTCCCGTGTCCAGATCTCCTCTAATGAAGAAAAGGGCCCCTTCAAGAGGACTGTTGGGCAGCCTCGGCGTTTTTGGGAGAAACGACCCGGGGTCCGAGGCCGTCAAGGTGTTTATCAATGGCCAGGCCTATTTCCTGCCCATGGACGAACTGGTGGGTGCCCGGGTCCAGTATTTTTTGAGGGGAGAAAGCCAAGGGATCATCGATTTCAGGTCCGCTCAACACATCCGGGCAGCCGTGACGCGGGTTGTAGGGCCCAAAGGCTATGAGATCCACGTGCTCCGGCTGGCGCCGTATCAGGGCAGGCCTGAGCGGCTCTTCACGCCCAAAGTTTGATCTGCCCTTACAGGTGAATTTGTTAGTTACTGGTGGATGTGCGGGGAAGAGTTTCACTGATGGACATTGCTACGTTGCATCGATTGTCTGTGGCTGTCGGAGTCTTTCGATCGCCAGCTCATGCAGGCGGATGGAGCGGATCAATCAAGCTCTGACCCGCCGCGGGAAGAAGATGGGAGTCAGCTAATCTTCAGCGCGGTGTCTCTCTGCAAGACGATCTTCCCTGCAAACAGTGTCAGTTCTTAGCGGCATTACTATCCACGACCAAGTCGATCGTTCGGTCCGCGATCGCGTGCCGATTTGGAGTCCGGCGTCATGCTACATCCCGACCATCTTGCGAGATGTCTCCGGGTCGATGTTTGGGCGGACGCGATTCCCAGCCTCATGCTTGTAACTGCTTAAGTTCTTCTCACTTCACTATAATTTTGCTGCGCGAGAATGGGAACGAGATTGGGAAGGCGAAGGGTGGAGATAATTGAATGAGTTGCAGTTTCACTTGAAAAAACAAAACCGTCTTGTTGTTCCTGAAACCGATGGAAAAGGAGAACATTTAATGTTACAGGGATCTGATTATACGATTCTGGACCATCTGACAGAGATCTGTGAAGTTATTGATTTCGATCTGTGCTATTCCTATGTCAATGAAGCGGCTGCAGAGCGGGAAAATATTCCGAGGGAGGAATTGATCGGAAATACCATGCTGGAGCTGCACCCTGGCATCGAATCCACCCGTTTCTTTCTGCATTTAAGAAAATGCCTGGAAGAACGAAAACCGGCTGAATTTGAGGATGATTTATCCTATCCGAACTGCACGGTCACCAGGTGGAGGGTCAGGATCGATCCCATCGCGGAAGGGGCATTGATCCATTCGACCGGCGTCACGACAAACAGGCCGAATGTAAAGCTCCGCAGGAACAGGCTGCCTTCCGCCGTTGCCGGTGGGAATCCATGGCGGGCAGCCGGCGGCCTCAACCGGGATCCGGCCAGGGACATGCAGATCGAAGGCTGGCTGGACTCCCTGGATGTGCGCACCCGGGAGACCACAGACCATGTCTTCCATGTGACAGATGGGACCGTTGCCCTCGCCAAAATGGCGGGACTGCCGGAGAGCGAGATCGTCCAGATCCGGTATGGTGCGCTGCTCCACGATATCGGAAAGATCGGCATCCCGGATGCCATCCTGCTCAAAGCGGACCGGCTCACCGCCGAAGAGCTGGAGATCGTTCACAGGCATCCCACCTATGCCCGCGACCTGCTCTACCCGGTCGAATATCTGCGGGACTGCCTCTCCATCCCCTACTCCCATCACGAAAAGTGGGATGGGACAGGTTATCCCCGGGGCTTGAAGGGAGAACAGATCCCCCTGCCCGCCCGGCTGTTTGCCATCGTGGAGGTGTGGGATGTGCTTTCCTGCGACCGCAGTTATGGAAAGGCCTGGCCGCAGGAAAAGATCGTCCGGTACATTCAAGGACAGTCCGGGACCCATTTCGATCCCCAGGTTGTGGACCTGTTTTTCCAGTACCAAAAAAAGCTTGTCAGCCTGGGTTCCCGATAATTTCCTCCATCATGGTTGTACCCCGAGGTGAACCTGCGGGCCAGGTATTTTCAGCGCGCACCTGATTGAGCCCTGACCCAGGATCAAGGGCAATGCCGTACTGGGGGAAATTCATGACCGAAGTCTTTCGGTACAATTGCAGGTAGTGTGTTTTTTCCCGCGCTCGCGGCCAGGGAAGTACAATTGGGGTCATCATTCATTTCATAACAAGGGACAACCATATGACAAACATTCTTTGTATCGGAGCTGGGTATGTAGGCGGGTCGACCATCCCGGTCGTCGCCAGCCATTGCCCCCAACACCGCTTCGTCATCGTCGATATCAACGAAGCGCGCATCGCAGCCTGGGAATCGGACCATCTGCCCATTTACGAGCCCGGCCTGGACGAAGTGGTCCGCAGGACGCGCGGCCTCAACCTGTTCTTCTCGACCGACGTGAACAAACACATTGCCGAGGCGGATATCATCTTTGTGAGCGTGAACACCCCCACGAAGACGTTTGGCCAGGGGGCAGGCAAGGCAGCCGATCTCCAATACTGGGAAAAGACGGCCCGTCAGATCCTGGAGAACTCGACCAGCTCGAAGATCGTGGTCGAAAAAAGCACACTGCCCGTCCGGACGGCGGAGGCCATGGAGCGCATCCTCAACTCCAACGGGAGCGGCCTGCATTTTGATGTATTGTCCAACCCCGAATTCCTGGCGGAGGGTACGGCCGTCCGCGATATGGAGAACCCGGACCGGGTGTTGATCGGCGGCCGCGAAACGGACACAGGCCGAAAGGCGGTCGAGACCCTGGTGGAGCTGTATGCCAACTGGGTGCCGCGCGAGCGGATCATCACCGCCAACCTATGGTCCAGTGAATTATCCAAGCTGGTCGCCAATGCCTTCCTGGCCCAGCGCATTTCGTCCATCAACGCCATCTCGGCCCTGTGTGAGGAGACTGGCGCGGATGTGGGGGAAGTGGCCTACGCCATCGGACTGGACAATCGCATCGGCAAATATTTCCTGCGGGCCAGTGTGGGGTTCGGCGGCTCTTGCTTCCGGAAGGACATCCTGAACCTGGTCTATCTGTGCGAGCACTACGGCCTGCCGGAGGTCGCCTCCTACTGGGAGCAGGTGATCGCCATGAACGATTTCCAGGAGATGCGTTTTGTGTCGAAAATGGTCTCGTCCATGTTCAATACGATCGCAGGCAAAAGGATCGCCTTGTTTGGCGCGGCCTTCAAAGCCAATACCAACGATACGCGCGAATCTCCCGCCCTGGCGGTCTGCCGCGCCCTGCTGGGGGAACATGCCCAGGTTGTCATCACCGATCCACAGGCCATGGAGAACGCCCGCTACGACCTCGCCGGCCTGGCAGACCAGGTGATTTTCGAGCCCGATCCATATGCGGCGGCCAGCGGCGCTCATGCCGTCGCCATCCTGACGGAATGGAACCAGTTCGCCCAGCTGGACTACGAGAGGATCCACGGCTCCATGGTGAAACCGTCCTTCCTCTTTGATGGCCGGAACCTGCTCGATCACCGAAAGCTTTACGAGATCGGTTTCAATGTGTACCCGATCGGCAAACCGGCCCTGACCCATTTGCACGCCGCCTGATCGCTCCCCCGTCTTCCATCTTAAAGCCTGCAGCCGGACTGCAATACATGCATCGCAGTCCGGCTGCATTGTGAAAGCAGCTTCCATCCCGGCGCCGTCACGCCGAAGACATGCCTGCGAGGGGGCCGGTCTTATTCTGTGGTACACTGACTGTTACAGAGAGCAAGATATAACTGGATTTGAGTGGTGTATTGGCCGCCGACCCTGTTATGGGCTGGCGGTTTTTTTGTTTAACAAGAGAGAAGCAATCAGGAATGGAAGTGAATTTATTTATCGGGAACCTGCCCACCACGATCACGCGCGAGGAGCTGGCTTTTCTGTTCGCCGGGGCCGGTGAAGTGGTCTGGGTGAATATCATGAGGGACCCCACGGACGGCCACTCCCGCGGGTTTGCCTATGTCACCATGAGCGCACAGAGCGAGGCCGACCGGGCGGTCAGTATGTTCAATTCCTTTTCCCTGGACGATCACTTGCTGAAGGTATACCTGGTCAGACCCAGGACGCAGCGTGGATTTGCTTCGTAAGGGCCCGCTGGAGGGACCGGAAGCCCGTTTATTTGTCGAAAGGAAAATAAAATGATCAGTTTCGACCTGAGAACCCATATCGTCCGGCCGCTCAGACAGGTCTTCCAATTTGTGACGACCCCGGAAAATGACTTTCAGTGGCAGTATGGAACGCTGGCCTCCGCCCGCCTGTCCCAGGGCGCGTTTGGGATCGGCTCCATCTTCCGTGTGTTGGGACACTTCCTGGGCGAGCGCATGGAAAGCATCTTCGAGGTCACAGGTTTCGAGCCCTACCGGACCTATGGCTTTCGATCGCAGTCGAGTCCCATCTTCTCGAGCACCCTCTACTCCCTGGATATGAAGGGCGGAACGACGGAGCTGAGCCTGTCGGTCCAGATGGACCCCGGCGAGTCCTTTAAGCCCGGCATCGCCGTTACCGAAAAGCGGCTGAAGAAACAATACCGGGAAAACCTGAGCCTGTTGAAGGACCTGCTGGAAGCAACCCCGGTGGAACGCCCCCTTCAGCCGTCCGCCCGTGTGGAGCAGCCCCAGGAGCGAAGATGAACGGCGCCGTCCGCAAAACGCGGATCTGCTCCTTCGAGACGCTGGACGAAAAGCTCCGGGACGCGATCCGCAGTCACGGCACAGAATATGGGCTGCAGGATCTCGAAACGGATGTTTTGATGTGCTGCGAGACTCTTTCTGCCTGGCAGGAGAAGGGCTTCCATGGGGGCATCCGAACCAGCCTGTCCGCCATCTATGTCACCCCCAGGTGGCTGGTCTGGGCGGATGGCAGCCGCGACCAGGAAGCCATGGCCGGCACCGCTCAGCTGAAGCATATCGATGTCGGCGACGCCCACAGCGCCGGTGGGTACAGTATTTCTCCCGACCAGGGACTGAGTGTGAGCGGGCGCACCACCCGTAGAACCAACCCGGAGACCCTGTTCCTGGTGCTGGACTCTGAAGCAGAAGGCCGCCAATTCCGGCGCGTCCTCCAGGATGCCCTGCTGGCCAGCCGCAGGTCAGGGAGGTTTTCGAAGAAAGCCGCCTCCCATGCCATGCTTCTGGAAGAGGGCGATCGAGCAACCACTGCAATAAAAGACCCGTGACCGGTCTCCCCGCCAGTTTCATCCGCCTGTTTAACACATATTCAATTAAGACTATGCTTCCCACAGCTTGCTACAATGGAATTGAGATGAGAGGTGGCGCCTGCATCCGGGGGCTTTCCGGCCGGCCTTTCCTGCCTCCCAGAAAAGGAGTTTGATATGGAAAAGAAGAATCCACTTCTCGCGGGACTGTTCAACATGCTGGTCCCGGGCTCGGCCTACTGGTATGTGGATCGCGACCGCGGGCGATTCATCAAGACGCTGATCCTGGGGGTGGCGGCGTACGCCGTCGTGATCGCGATCGGCACTCTGCTCCAGAACACGACCGGCTTTCCTCTTCCCCAGGGCATCTGCATGGGCATCCTGCTGCTGTTCGTGATCGTGCCATTGTTCCAGATGGGCCAGCGGGCGGCCAACCATCACAATTTCGTGCTGGACAATGCCAGCATGTATACCGCCCGGCAGCATGGCAGCAACCAGGCCCAGATCGCCAGGAACCAGGACCTGCGCGACAAGGGATATATCTCGGAACAGGAATACGAAAGCCGCAAGGACAACATCAACAAAAAGTAAAGCGGGGTAATGCAAGAGCTCTTCCAGCCAGGTCAAACCGCGTATTACCGCGCCCGGGCGCTTTTTCTCACTAAAGTACTGCTTGACATTTGTATTGCCGTTCCTATAATACCTATAAAGGAGACTTTTTATATCCTATTTACACCATTCAGGCAGGGAGACTTAACAATGGCTACTTTCAATCAGGATCATCAGACGGTCAACAACCAATATAACGCCGGCAGAGACATCAACTTCAGTTCCGCGCAAAGCAGGGATGAAATCGTACAGGACCTGAAGCACCTGCTGGAGGAAGTGAACCGGGCGTCACAGGCCGGTGCACTCAGGAAGGATGTCGCGATCGACGTGGAGGCCAATCTACGGAAGGCTGTCCTTCAGGCGGAGGAGCCCCAGCCGGACAAGAAAAGCATTCTGGACTACCTGAATGCTGCCAGGGGCCTCGTGGAAGGTGTTGCTTCGGCTGCCGGCCTCGTGACGGGGCTGGTACAGGCGGCCCAGGCTGTTGGGAGGATACTATAATGGCCGGAACCAATTATGACCAGCGTGGTCAACAAGTGGATCAGCAGTATAACGCAGGACGCGATGTCAATTTTGCCATCGATGCCCATTCGGAAGAGAATCCCTTCGTAGAGCAGGAGGAGTACGCAAGCGCCGGGTGCCTGGCAAAAAGCCTGATGGCACTTGGCGGCCTGCTGCTGGCCGGAGGGGCTCTTTTATTCTTCGGTTCAGTCGTGATGGGTATGATGTCGATGGGGCAGGCAGCAGCCAGTTTCCCTGCAGGGGGTTACTCGATTCCTTCCGGCATCACGACAACCATGACGGTGGCACCTCTTGGCTTCGGTGTTCTCATTGCCGGCATGATCGTCTACTCGATTGGCCGAACAATGGCTCGCAATGCCGCCTATAAAAATCGCCTGAGAAGACAGCAGCGCTCGCACCACCCCTAGTCAGCGCCCAGCCCCGGCGGCGGTCTGCAGCCGAGGCGAAAGGTTGGGCGGAGTTCCCGGATCGCCCGGGGATCTGCGTACCTCTCAGCCGTTTTTGTCAGCCCACTCATCTTGCTGACGCCGGCGCTATCTTGCCATCCCATTTGACGGGGAACCTGTACTTTTTATAGGGATCATAGCGAT
>JBLMZU010000124.1:0-9030 GCA_050258995.1 Bacteroidota bacterium | reverse complement strand
GTCGACTTTGACGAAGTTGAGTACGCCCAGGTGTACGACCCGAACAGCTCCCTGAAGCTGTCCATGGGTCTGCCCCCGATCGAGACATCCCATGGCCGCATCGACCTCATTATGGATATTTTGAATGGCAAGGTCAAACCGACCAGCCAGCCTGCTGAAGAGCACTTCTACAAGGCCTACAACGTCTCCTACTGGACGATGCCCCAGGCGACTGCCGCTGAATGGCTCAATACCCAGTTTGGAACCAACGTCAAATAATTGACACAAGAATAAGTATTTGAATTGACGGGGGGAGGGCTGAAGCTTTCCTCCCGTCAAGTTCAGGAGCCGATCCATGATACCGACAGAGAATGTGCTGGAGATCAAAGATCTCGTCAAGGATTTCCCAGGCGTGCGGGCAGTCAACAATGTCAGTTTTGACATCAAACGAAATACCATTCACTGCCTGGTTGGTGAGAACGGCGCAGGGAAGTCCACCCTGATAAAGATGCTGACCGGTGCGTACGCCCGCACGAGCGGCCAGATCCTGTTGAACGGTGAGGAATACGTCCCGCAAAGCACCCGGGATGCCAAGCAAAAAGGAATCAGCACCCTCTTCCAGGAGCTGAATGTGGTTGACCAGCTTACCGTCGAGGAAAATCTCACGTTGGGAATGGAGGATACGACATTTGGGTTCCTGAGGAAAACAGATAAGATCAAAAAGATGGTCAGCGTGATGCACGACATCGAGCCGTCCATCAAGCCAAAGCAACTGGTTTCAACTCTGAGCGTGGCGAAAAAACAGATCGTGGAGATTGCCAAGGCGGTCGCCGCGGAGTCAAACATCATCATCATGGATGAGCCAACGGCTGCCATCTCTGAATCCGAAATTGCACGCTTGTTTACCATTGTCAAAAACCTGCGCGATAACAACGTCACGGTCATCTATATTTCCCACCGCCTCGACGAGATCTTCGAGCTGGGAGATTATGTGACGGTCATGCGGGATGGCAAACATATCGAAACAAAACCTGTATCCGAGATCCAGGACCGGTCGGAACTGATCCGGATGATGATCGGCAAAACGGTCTTCGAGCAGTACACCCCGCGGGATGTCGAATGCACCGATACGATCCTGGACGTCAGGCATCTTTCCAATCACCGTCTCAATGACATTTGCTTTGATATCCACGCCGGCGAGATCGCAGGCTTTTACGGATTGGTGGGCGCCGGGAAGACCGAGCTGGCGCGCGCCATCTATGGCGTCGACTCCTACGAGGGTGACATCATTTTCAAGGGGAAAAAACTTAAGCCAGCTCCAGACAAGGCCATTGCAGCGGGAATTGCGCTGGTGCCCGAGGAAAGAAGGTCCCAGGGCTTATTCACCATCCTGACTATCCGGAGCAATGTGCCCGTCATGAACATGGACAAGATCTCCCAGGGCGGCTTCATCAATGATGCCCAGGAACGCAACGCCACACTCGAATACGTGGACAAGCTCAAGATCGCCACCAACAGCATTGAGAAGGAAGCCAGCAAGCTTTCGGGAGGCAACCAGCAAAAAGTGGTCCTCTCCAAGTGCCTCTTCGCCGATGCCGATCTCCTGATGCTGGATGAGCCCACCCGCGGCATTGACGTGGGTGCCAAGAGCGAGATCTACAGCCTGATCCGCAAGCTCTCCAGTGAGGGGAAAACCATCATCATCTTCTCTTCAGAACTGCCCGAGGTGATGAATCTCTGCGACAGCATCTACCTGCTGTATGACGGCAGCTTGAAATCCACCATGCGCAACAGCTGCGATATCAACAGTGAACAAATTCTCCACGTCGTCACGGGAGGAGAGTAGTCATGCAAATCAAAAATGCACGCAAACCGTTGTTGGGCGGCAGGTTAAGTGACCAGTCCTTCATCACCCTGTTCATGGTCGGCGTACTCATTGTGATCTTCGGGATCGCCGCCACGATCGTGCCGAACTTCTATAAGGCGCAGAACATCCTCAACCTGGTTGCAAACAACTGGTTCGTCATCATCCTGGGTATCGGTGTCACGTTCCTGTTGATCACCGGAAATTTCGATATGTCGGTGGGCGGGGTTGTCGCCCTGACCGGGGTGCTTTCGGTTTACTTCTGCCAGGGAAAAAACGTTTCCCAGAATCCGCTCGCCAACGGGCTGGGACTGCCGTACGGTGTTGCCGTTGGATTGGCACTCCTGTGTGCGATGGGGGTCGGCGGAATCAACGCGTTCTTCATTGCCCGGCTGAAGGTCCCCTCCATCATTATCACGCTCGGCACGATGATGCTGGCACGCGGTACGGCCCAGGTGATCACGCAGGGAGCGCAGCGCAACACCAGCCTGCCCGAAGCGTTCGGCGTACTTGGAAAACTGGGTATCCCAGGCACATCCATCCGCCTGGCGGTGTTAGTCATGATTGCTTTTGTCCTGGTCGCGTTCCTTGTGGAAAAGAAGACCGTGTTTGGGAGGCGCATCTACCTCATCGGCGCAAATAAAGAGGCGGCCCGGCTTTCAGGCATCAACGTGACCAATTATCTCAGTTCCCTCTACATCCTGAGCGCCCTGCTCGCCGGCATTACCGGCATCCTGATGGCCTCTGAATATAAGGCGGGCGTCTCAAGCCGGGCGATGGGCTATGAGTTTGATGCCCTGGTCATCGCCCTCCTGGGAGGCGTCAGCATCACGGGCGGATTTGGATCTGTCCTGGGGATGTTCCTGGGTGCCATCATTCTGGCCGTTGTGACCTCGGCTGCCACCGGCCTGCTGTTATCCCCGGACTGGCAATACACTCTCAAGGCAGTTGTTACCTTCGTCGCAATCCTTGCGCAGCGATACGCCCTGGATAAAAGGAAAGGCTAAGGGTGCCTGGCATCCATGCAGAGGAGCTGATTGACGTGAATACTTCAAAAACACAAACACTTCGGCAAAAGAATGATCGATCGGCAGCGTTGCGGTCGACGATAAAGCAGGTCTACATCTATGTTGTGCTGCTGCTGATCGTGATCCTCTTCAGTGTCGTAAAGCTGGACCAGGTGAAGTTCTTTGAGCGCGGCCACTTCCTTAGCCCGGACAGTGTCATCAACCTGATGCGCACCGCCGTGCCCATCCTGACCTTGAGCGGCGCATTCACGCTTCTGATGATCTCCGGCTACATCGATCTTTCTGTCGGAAGCGCGATGAGCCTGAGCGCCGTGGTATTCGCCTGGATGGTCTTAAACGGATTCAACTTCTTCACCTCGATCATTGTCACCCTGTTCCTGGGGATCGGGATGGGGTTTCTCAACGGGACCCTGGTGATGAAGCTGCGGATCACGCCCGTCATCGCAACCCTGGTTACGTTGAGCCTGTTCAAAGGCATAGCGCTGCTGATCGTGCCCGATGGCCTCTCGGCCATCAAAAGCAGCACTGCGGTGGCAATGCCCGGCTGGATCAATGATTATGCCCGCAAGGGAGTCCTTTTTGGCCTGCCGTGGGCGTTCTGGATCGCGATCGGTATGATCGCCCTGTTGATCGTGCTGCAAAGGAAAACGCTCCTGGGCAAGTATGCAGCTGCAATTGGAGGCAACCGCCTGGCTGCAGAGCTCTCCGGCATCAATGCGGTACGCGTGGTCTGGCTGATCTACATCATCGTCGGATTTTTCGCTGCCCTGGCCGGTGTGGCACGTGCCAGCTACATGTCCCTGGGCGATCCTCTTTCGGGTGACACCATGGAAACCGCCTGCATCATCGCTGTACTCCTGGGAGGCACAGCCTTTTCCGGCGGCGAGGGCTCGGTCGCGAAGACGATGGTTGGCGCCATCATCATCATGTGCGTCACAACCGGTCTGATGACCGTCATTCCCGCCTATTGGCAGACCCTGGCGATGGGGACCGTTCTCATCAGTGCCGTTGTCATCAATCATCTTCTGTCACAGGAGAAGGTGAAGGCGTAGAAGCGCATGCCACGCTGGAACTGCCGCTTATCTCATAAATTAAGTTTACTTTGGGATTTGATTTGTAAGTCAACAATGCAACAGAAGTAAAAATCCATGCGGCACTATGTTATTTGGAGTGATTGCCATGTTCAAGATGCCCGTTGGTCTCTATGAAAAAGCTCTGCCCGCCTCCATGTGCTGGGAGGAACGACTCGCTGCCGCCGGGCAGGCCGGTTATGACTTTGTCGAGATCTCCATCGATGAGAGCGACGAGCGCCTGGGCCGGCTCGACTGGCCGGCATCCGAGCGGGCGGCGCTGCGTCATTCCATCTCCAATACCGGCGTGCAGATCATGACCATGTGCCTGAGCGGTCACCGCAAGTTTCCGCTCGGCAGCCACGATCCAAACATTCGCCGGCAGGGAGAGGAGCTCCTGCGCAAGGCCATTGCGTTCGCCGGGGATGTTGGACTGCGCGTCGTCCAGGTCATGGCGTACGATGTTTTTTACGAGACGAGCGATCGGGAGACTGCGGCGTATTTTGTCGAAGGTCTCGAACGAGGCACCCGCTGGGCAGGGCAGGCCGGCGTCATGCTGGGCCTGGAAAACCTGGATACTGACTTTGTGGACAGTATTCGGAAGGGACTTGCCATCATCCATGAGATCGACTCACCCTGGCTGCGTCTGTATCCGGATATCGGCAACCTGGCTGCTGCTGGATATTTCCCCCCGGATGAAGTGATCCTGGCAAAGGGACAGTTACTGGGCGTTCACGTCAAGGACGCGCTGCCGCGCCTCATCCGCGGGGTGCCATTTGGAGAAGGGATCGTCCCCTTCCAGGAAACGTTTCAAGCCCTGGTGAAAACGGGCTTTTGGGGACTGCTGGGCATCGAGATGTGGGGGCAGATGCATTCCGGCCAGGATCCCATTGAATGTGTCGCTTCTGCCCGAAGATACGTAGAGAACCTGGTCATGGAAGCGTGGCCACCCGACCAGCTGGATCAGCAAAAAATGAAAGAGGAAAACAGCGAAATGGGTTAGTATTGTTGCAGCCGGGCAACGGCTACCGACAACACTATTTTCAGAGACAGGTGACAGAATGGCTTCTTACGAATCGATCCGAATCATCAATACAATCCTGACCCTTTACTACGTGGAGGGACTTACGCAGGCCGAGATTGCCCAGCGGCTTGGCCTTTCCACTGCAAAGGTGAATCGCCTGCTTGTGCAGGCCCGTGAGCAGGGATATGTAAACATCACCATTCGCACGCCCTTTCAATCCTTATTCGAGCTGGAAGACCGCTTGAAAGCTGTCTTTGGGCTGAAGGATGCAATTGTGATTCCTTCCGTGCCGGAGAGCAGCAGCTCGTCCCTCCATGCCCTGGGTACCGCGGCAGCCGACTATTTGCTGGCGCACTTGCGGGATAGCGATGTGCTGGCGATTACGCCTGGCACAACGGTCCAGGCCGTCGTTCAATCGATCGAGACCACACGTCCCTACAAGATAGAAGTCGTGCCCGTGCTTGGAGCAATCCAGGGCCCCATCGAATCCGACATGAACTACCTGGCAATGAACCTGGGAGACAGACTGGGCGCCAAGGCCTATCAGCTTCATGCGCCGGCGTTTGTAGACACGCCGGAACATGGTGATGCCCTGCGATCCATGGGGCCGGTCAAAGAGATTCTGGATATTGCCCGCCGCGCAACCATTGCGCTGGTAGGGATCGGCACAGTAGATGCAGAAGTCTCACGCTTTGTACAGTTCACAGCATTATCTGCCGAGGACTTGAAACGCATCGCCGAGGTATGTGGAGGAGTAGGAGAAATTGGGGCCTATGTGTATGACATCGAAGGCAGGCCTTGTGCGAAGGCATTTGCCGATCGTGTCATTGGCCTGACGCTGGCCGAGATCCAAAAAATTCCGTTCCGGATCGGCGTAGCTGCTACGGCAGCCAAGGCACTCCCGATTTATGGAGCGCTGCGCGGGGGCTACATCCACACCCTGATTACCGACGAGGCAGCTGCAAACGGAATCCTCGGCCTGTTTGAGCAGGACTTTCGAAAAGCAACCTAAGAAGATTGGAGATTCATCATGCTATTGGGAAAACTTCGTGAGATCGTCTGGAAATGCAATCTGGAACTACCAAAAAACGGCCTGGTCAAGATGACCAGCGGCAATGTGAGCGGTCGTGACCCGGAGACAGGCCTGGTCGTCATCAAGCCGAGCGGGGTCAGCTTCGAGGAGCTGACAGCTGAGCACATGGTGGTGGTCGACCTGCAGGGAAAAGTCGTGGAAGGGACTCTCAAGCCATCCACCGACACAGACACACACCTGTATGTCTACCAGCGTCGCCCCGATATTTTTGGGATGGTCCATACGCACTCACCGTACGCAAGCACGTTTGCAGTCCTGGGGCAGCCCATCCCGGCCTGCCTGACCGCTTCGGCAATGCTTGGGGGTGAGATTCCGCTGGGTGGATATGCACCCATCGGCGGCGAGGATATCGGCCAGGAGATCATTAACAAGATCGGCCGGGCGCGGGCTATCGTCATGCAAAATCACGGAGTTTTTACCATCGGCTCATCTGCCCAGCAGGCAACCAAGATGGCTGTCGAGGTTGAGGAGATCGCCAAGATCACCCATCTGGCCATGCTGCGCGGACAGCCCATTCTGCTCACAACTGACCAGATCGATTACATGGTGGATCTATATCAAAACGAGTACGGCCAGCGATAAGCACGCCGTCGGTCGCAGGAGGATGACAACATGACTGTACTGAAAACAAAAGTTAACAAATTGGATGGATCCGGCAGCCAGCGTTTACTGTATGAGCTTCCCAAAGAGAGGCTGGCCTGGATGCTGCAAAAGATGTGCGAGATCCGTTACTTCGAGGAAAAGGCGGAGGATCTTTACATCCGTGGCCTTGTGCATGGCACGATGCACCTGTCCATCGGCATGGAAGCCGGCTCGGTCGGGAGTATTGCAACGCTGCGCCCTGAAGACCTGATCATCCATCACCATCGCGGGCATGGCCATACGATCGCCAAGGGCGCTGATCTCACGATCATGATGGCAGAGTTCCTTGGCAAGGAGACGGGCTACTGCCGAGGGCGCGGCGGCTCCATGCATATTGCCGACATCCCGGGCGGCAACCTGGGGGCAACCGGTGTGGTCGGCGGTGGGATTCCCACTGCCGTTGGCATCGGGCTGGCGCTGCAAATGCACCGCTCGGATCAGATCCTGCTCTCCTACTTTGGAGATGGAGCGACGAATGAAGGCGAGTTCCACGAGTCGTTGAATATGGCATCCACCTGGAAACTGCCGGTGGTGTTCATCTGCGATAACAACCAGTATGGCATGTCGATGCACATGTCGAAGGTAATGAACATCGAGAAGATCTCCACCCGCGCCATCAGTTATGGCATCCCCGGTATCACGGTCGACGGCAATGATGTGCTGGCTGTCTATGAAGCCGTGCTGGAAGCGGATGAGCGGGCGCGCTCCGGACAGGGGCCGTCGCTGATCGACTGCCTGACCTACCGCTGGCGGGGACATTCCAAGAGCGACAGGAATCTTTACCGCACCGCCCAGGAGATCGATGAATGGAAACATAAATGTCCCATTCGGCGCTTCAAGAAGGTTCTGGTGGATAGCGCCGTAATGACGGAGGAGGAAGTTGAGGCGATCGATCAGGCTGCCAAGACGGCCATCGACCGGGCCGCCGAGGAGGCGCTGACCTTCCCCGAGCCATCGCCTGAAAATATGGAAGAAGAGGTATATGCGCCATGACGACGAACACGATACGCGAGATTACATACCTGGAAGCCCTGCGCGAGGCAATGGTGCAGGAGATGCGCCTGGACAAAGAGGTCTTTCTCATCGGTGAGGATGTAGGCACGTATGGGGGTGCATTCGGGGTGAGCAAGGGCATGTTGGAGGAGTTTGGCTCCGAGCGTGTGCGCGATACTCCCATTTCGGAAGCGGCGATTGCGGGGGCAGCCACGGGCGCTGCGCTGATGGGCATGCGGCCGGTGATGGAAGTCATGTTCATGGATTTCCTCACGATCTCGACCAACCAGCTGGTGAACGCGGCCGCCAAGATGCGCTTCATGTTCGGCGGCAAGTGCAGCATTCCGATGGTGATCCGCGCCCCGTCCGGCTCGGGCACCGGAGCGGCTGCACAGCACTCGCAGAGCCTGGAAGCCTGGTTTGTGAATGTCCCCGGCATCAAGGTCGTGGCACCCTCCACGCCGTACGACGCCAAAGGCCTGCTGATCTCTGCCATTCGTGACAATAACCCGGTCCTGTTCATGGAGCACAAGCTCCTGTACCGGATGAAGGGACCGGTCCCGGAAGAGCCGTACAGCATCCCTCTCAAATCGGCGGATGTGAAGCGCCAGGGACGTGACCTGACCATCGTGGCTTACTCGATCATGGTGCCGCGCGCACTGGAAGCTGCTGAGAAACTGGCCGCTGAAGGGATCGACGTTGAAGTGGTCGACCCGCGCAGCCTGAAACCGCTCGATGAAGAAACCATCATTCGCTCGGTCTCCAAGACCGGCCGTGTGCTGATCACCCATGAGGCTCCTCTCACCGGCGGCTTCGGAGGCGAGCTGGCTGCCATGCTCGCCCAGAGTGAAGCATTTGACTTTTTGGATGCTCCCATCCGGCGATTGGCCGGAAAGAATGTGCCGATCCCCTACAACCGTAACCTGGAACGGGCTGCCGTGCCTCAGGTCGAAGACATTATTGCCGCAGCACGCGAGCTGGCGCTGGAAGGAAGTAAACATGGCAACTGAAGTCATCATGCCCAAAGTGGACATGGTCATGGAGACAGGCACCTTCTTCGAGTGGCTTAAAAAGGAGGGGGAGCACGTCAATAAGGGCGACCCGCTCTTTGTCATCGAGACCGATAAATCCGCCATCGAGATGGAGTCCCCCGCCGATGGAATTCTTGCCGGCGTTCGCGCCAGGCAAGGCGATGTTATTCCAGTGACCGAAGTCATTGCCTACATCCTCGCCGCGGGGGAAGCCCTGCCTGGGAAGAAGATCCCGGAGCAGGTCGTGACAATCGCTGCAACGGCAGCCGTTAAAATGCCAGAGCCTGCCATCGCCATCCCGGCCGC
>JBLMZU010000123.1:0-5358 GCA_050258995.1 Bacteroidota bacterium | reverse complement strand
TACCGTGAAGCCCAGTTTCCATTCCGCTTCACTCAATTCCAACGCCAAGTACAGCCTGCCCGAAACAGGTGTATCATTCTTCTTGCGGGTCGTTTTTGGAACCATACGTTCCTCCTTTCTTCCTCAATTGGAGCGTACCACACTTCCTCTGTGTCCTGTCGGAGAAACGACCCGCTTGCATATTCCGCTCATATTATCTATACTTGTCCCACAACCTCATACATGAAATGCACGGTCTCATTAAATATTGTCTTTTTTGAAGAGGAAGTACCTCTTCACGATTGATGAATTGGGGTATTTTTAAATTCATACGGAGGACTCTCCATGGCTTCTCAAGAACAGCATCAAGACCTACTTCGTAAGTACGCAGAAGCAATTGTCAGAGTGGGGCTTAATCTGCGAGCCGGGCAGCGTTTGATCATCACGAATGCCGTGGCCCGCGGTGTTCCGCCGGCAACCCGGCCCCTGGTCCATGAGGTGGCGAAGGCCGCCTATGCAGCCGGTGCCCGCTTTGTGGATGTGATCTGGGGGGATGAGGAAATGCTTCGCATCCGCCTGCAATCTGCGCCTGCCGACTCATTCGATGAGTATCCCACCTGGCATGTGAATGGGATTCTGGATATGATCAACCGAGGCGATGCGCTGCTATCGATCTATGGAAATGACCCGGATGTTTACGCAGGGCTCGATCCCGAACGGGTGGGAGCCATGCAGAAATCCCACCTGCACAACTACCAGCATGTGAATGCGAAGGTCAGCCGCAACGCGATCAACTGGTGTGTGGTCGCGGCCGGCGCGCCCGCCTGGGCGAAGAAAATCTTCCCGGATCTCCCGGAGGAGGAGGCGCAGCAAAAGCTCTGGCAGGCCATCTTTGAAACGACCCGGGCGACCGAGCCGGACCCGGTGGCCGCCTGGCAGGAGCATATTCGCAACCTCCGAAAGCGGGCGGATTTTTTGCAGGCCAAGAAATTTTCCGCCCTCCACTATAAATCCGAGAATACCGACCTGACCCTGGGCCTGCCGCGCGGCCACAAATGGATCAGCGCCCAGTCCCTGGCCGAGAACGGGGTCGTCTTCACCGCCAATATGCCGACCGAGGAAATTTTCACACTGCCTGACCGGACCCGTGCCGAGGGGATGGTCTTCTCCACCTTCCCGCTCAGCTATGGAGGCAGCTTGATCGAGGGGTTCAGCGTGACCTTTGAGAACGGCCGGATCGTCAGGGTCAGTGCCAAAAAGAATGAGGCCCTGCTGCAGAAACTTGTCGACACGGATGAAGGTTCCACGCGGCTGGGGGAGGTCGCGCTCGTGCCGGCCAGCTCCCCCATTGCCAGACGCGGGCATCTCTTCTACAACACTCTGTTTGATGAAAATGCCTCCTGTCACATCGCCATTGGACGTGCCTACCGGTTCACCCTGACTGGCGGCGAGGAGCTGACCGAGGAGGAATTCACGGCGGCCGGCGGCAATACCAGCCTCACGCACGTGGATTTCATGATCGGTTCGCCCCACATGGACATTGACGGCATCACCGGGAACGGTTCTCATGAGCCGGTCATGCGCGCTGGTGAATGGGCGTTCGATATCTAAGCGAATTCCATGTCTCGCGATTACAACAACCAGACGCCAACGGCATTCCAGAGATTGCCCGAATATAAACGTGACGAGGAGTGGATCCGCCTCTTTCTGCGGGAGGCCAGGGTGGCTCACATCGCCTCGGCGCGGGATGGACAGCCCTTCCTGACCCCGAGCACCTTCTGGTTCGACGAGGAGCGGCACCAGATCATTTTCCATTCCAATATTGCCGGACGGCTCCGGTCGAACATGGAAGCCAATCCAAAGGTCTGCCTGGAAGTGAGCGAGCTAGGGAAGATGCTTCCCTCGAATGTCGCTCTCGAATTTTCCCTCCAATACCGGAGCGTGGTGGTCTTTGGGACGGTAAGGCTGGTCGGCGATCCGCAGGAGGCCCGGCGTATGCTGTACAACCTGATCCACAAATACTTTCCACTCATGACCCCGGGCCAGGAGTTCCGCGAGATCACCGACAAGGAATTGCGCGCCACCTCGGTGTACGCGCTCCAGATCGAAGAATGGAGCGGCAAGGAAAACTGGAAGGACCGCGCCGACCAGTCCCAGGAATGGGACCCGCTGGATGAAAAATGGTTTGACTGAGCAAGTCGATTCCCACGGCAATGCAACTCCGGGGTCGGCAGTACGTAGGAGAAGACAGGGCAGAATTGCCGTAAACTGTTCGGAAATGGATTGGAGGATGCTATGACTGACGAAAAAACTCGTACCGAAGAATTTCGGGTGGACGGTGAAAAACTGATCGGCAAGATCAAGGAAGTGATCCACGAGGGAAACATCCGCCGGATCATCATCAAGGATAAGGACGGAAAGACGGTGCTGGAGATCCCAATGACCTTTGGCGTCGTCGGAGCATTGATCGCCCCGCAGCTGGCCGCCATTGGCGCCCTTGCAGCCCTGCTCACGGAAGCGACTGTCGTGGTTGAAAAGGAAGAAAACAGGTAACAGGCGATCGGCACTGTTCTCCTCCACGCATGCGTGTTCTTGTTTACACGAAGGCTATTTGTCCAGATGTTTTTTATAATAAAAATCTAATTTAATTTTTACCGAGGAAGTGCTATAAATATTTTAGGGGAACGACGCGCACATTAACAATCAGAACGACCAAGACAAGGAGGTAGTATGGATCGAAACGTTGGGCTTTGGATCGACCACAAGCAGGCTTATGTCATATCCGACCAGGATGGCATTGTTGAGGTAATCCCTTCCCATATCGAGCCACCCGCCCATTATTCGGGCGGGACCCAGCTTGGAGGCAAGATGAACCAGAAAGCCGATACGGAGTTCCGTAAAAGCGACCGCTTCCGGCTGCAATTGAAGAAGTACTATCAACAAGTCATTTCCGCTCTTAAGGATGCAAACTCGATCCTTATCATAGGCCCCGGAGAAGCCAAGATCGAGTTCGAGAAAGTACTGATGAAATATAAGAGCCTGCAGGACCGGGTCTTAAAAGTGGAAACCGCCGACAAAATGACCAAAAATCAAATGATCGCATACGTTCGTAAGTTTTATCAAAACCAGGCGGTCCAATAACCCAATAACAATTGAATACAAAAGAGCCGGAGGCAATGCCTCTGGCTCTTTGCTTTTTAGGCGCTCGACACCCCGGCCATGTCCATCGAATAGGGAAAAACGTGCCCACCATCTGAAAGAAACCCGGGGCAAGTGGGCCAGGATGACTGCCACCGAAACAGGCTGGTTCCCCTCCTGTATGGGCGCCCGATCGGCGCCCTGCCAAAAACTGTGGAGGACCCACCCGGTCGAGCCGCCGTACGAAGCCGGGGAACTATTCTTCTTTGCCGAAGACGTCGGCATACGGAAGATCTCCCGTGGGGGCGTGAGCCTGGGCGGCTGGAACATGACCCATTCCTCATGCAGTCGCAACGGCATCACATGGACAATCTGAGAGCACGCACATCACTGATGGGCCTTATGGTCCGGGCAGGCTCATTTACAAGAACGTAATGAAGGAAATTGCTACATCTTCTTCAAATCGTGTAGAATAACTTCATGAATGATATTCAATCCACAATCAATGAACTCACAAAAAATACTGATATCCGGACCTCTGTGTTCGAGATCGAGGTCCAGGGACTAAAGAACTCCACCCTCACATTGGGAGGGCGCGTCCTTGATGCGTCCCAGCTGGAGGAGCTGCGCCAGCTTTTGCCGCTCCTGAAATTGGAAACGAGCGCCGTCCGGGTCCTTCGCAGGGAACCCGGCGAAAAGGTGCACGTGGCAACCACGCTTACCGGCCTGTACGAGAAACCGAGCTTTGGCCGGCGGCGTGCCAGCGAGCTGACCTATGGCACAGAGCTGGAAGTGCTGGATACTGAGGACCAATGGGTGTTCACACGCCAGAGCGATGGGTACCTGGGATGGGTCTACCGGCCCTTTTTGAGCCAGGGGCTCGTGCCCCAGGCCACCCACCTGGTGTTGACTCCCGCATCCGAGGTCCGCGCTCAACCCGGCGATGCCTGCGAGGTGGTCACCCGTCTGGTCAGCGGGACGGCAGTCACAGTAGAAGAAAGCCAGGATGACTGGTCCCGCATCACGGCGAACCGTTCGGGCTGGCTCCCAACGAGGAATCTGCGGTCCCTGCACCACCTGCCGGGGACTCTCGAGGAAAAACGCACAGTCATCGTCGAGGATGCGAAACGCATGGTCGGCGTTCCCTATATGTGGGGTGGGGTCAGCGGGAATGGCATCGATGGCTCCGGCTTTGCCCGCCTGCTCCACCGCTGGATCGGCATCCAAATCCCAAGGGATGCCGACATGCAGTACATCGCCGCCCACCAGGTCGACGCACCTTACGAGTCTGGAGATCTTTTCTTCTTTCAGGATGCCGAGGGCGGGCGCAGGATCGCCCACGTGGGGGTAAGTCTGGGCGGCTGGAACATGATCCATTCTTCACGCAGCAACAACGGCGTTTATGTGGATGATCTTCAGCAAAGTCCGCTGATGAGTACTTTTATCAGCGCGGGTTCGTTTTTAAGGGAAAGATGAAATCCTATCGCAAAGAGCTTTGGTTCAACGTCCCTTCCCGGCGTGGATTCGTAAACATCACTCCTCAAGTAGAGGAGACCTTGCGTGAAAGCGGGGTTCGCGAAGGGCTCGTGCTGGTGAACGCGAGTTTGTCACGCTTCCGCCACCAGGCTTTCTGACGATGGGTAATTTGCGAATTTCTCCGGTAATTTTGCCTGCCAGCGACTCAATTGTGAATTTTCCGCTATCAACGACGACGCGGACTCGAAGAACTTCAAGATTTCGCCTTTTGGTTTGAAAATCGGCTTCTTTAATTCCGACAAAAACATCCTGGGCAAATTGAACCAGTCCCTCGATTGCGGTGTTGGTCAATTTCGTTTCCGTGACTTCTGATTGCAGCACCTTGTGACGCTCAGATAAGGCCTCATATCTCAAGTTCACCTCATCCATGTTTTGCTTGAGGCTTTTAGCAACCAAACCAGTGGCTTGCCGAAGCGCCTGACCAATCTCCACCGCGTCAGCTTCTGCCTGTGCAATCATTGCATCCACTGCTCTCAATTCTTCCCTTTTTGGATCAAGGGCAGCGAATTCCTGTTGTTGGGCTATCCGAAGCTGATACTCAAGGTTTTCCAGATCTCCAAACAAACTCTCGATTGCTTCCCAGACGTCCACCTCAATGGCATCTGCCCGAACGGAGCGCGCTCTGCATGTTCTTTCTTCCAGCTGTGTATGATGATTATTCCGCCAGGTACACGTGTAGTACTGATGATTACTGAAGAACTCACC